>CALLYL010000302.1 GCA_937859535.1 uncultured Myxococcales bacterium | reverse complement strand
CGCCAGCTCGATCTCCAGCACCGAGCGACTGTTGTAGCAGTACGTTTCCGACAGACCGCGAATGCTGCGCAGGAGCTGCGACGACGGAACCACATCGAGCAAGCCCTGCCGCTGGGTGCCAGCCATGATACTCGGCTCGCAGTCCATAAAGGCCTGCTGGGTCTCGATGAGGAGCTGTTTGATGGAACGTGCGCGCAGGTACTCCACCGCATCGTCCGACTCTTCATCGGGCGGCGCGGAAAAATGCGGCGTCTGCTCGGCCACCGCTCGCAGCGCCTCGAGCCCTTTGTGACGAGGCACCAAGTTCAGCCGCAGCCCGTCTTCCAAGTCGAGGATGCAGTATGCGATGTCGTCGGCGGCCTCCACCAGGTAGGCCAACGGATGACGCACAAACGACAAGCTATCGGTTGGGCAACGCAACAGCCCCACTTCCTCCGCCACGGTGGCAAAGATCAGGCGCTCGGCCTGAAAGAAGCCCGGCTTGCGCAGAAACACCGTGCTTGGGTCGGTCAGCTCATCGCCCGCTTCGCGTGGATACTTGCTAAACGCACCGAGTGTCGCCGCCGTAAGCCGCATCCCCTGCCGAGGCTCATCGTGGAGCCGGGTCAGGATTCGAAATCCTTGGGCGTTGCCCTCGAACCGCGCCAGGTCCAGTAGCTGCCGGTCGTCAAATCCCGCATTCCGCAGCAACGACTTCGCTCCATCACTGCGAAAGTACCGCCCAATCGCATCTTCTCCCGAGTGACCAAACGGTGGGTTGCCGATGTCATGCGACAGACAAGCCGCACACACTACATCGGCACAGTCTTGCGCCCACGACCGAGCCGGATCCTCGCTGTGCCGCGCCGCAATTTCGCGACCGACCGCAAATCCAAGAGACCGACCAATCACCGCCACTTCATTGCTATGGGTCAGCCGCGAGTGAATCAGGTCGTTTTCTGGCAGCGGAAAAATCTGCGTCTTGTCCTTGAGCCGTCGAAAAGCCGGTGAAAACAGGATCCGGTCCGCATCACGCTGAAAGTCGGTCCGCAGGGGTGGCTCGTCGGTCACATGTGGCTCGACGCTACCGTCGTAACGAATCCGCCGGGCCGACAAAAGCCGCGACCAGCGCATCGCCGTCTCCGAGGTCGTGGACATCAGACGTCCTCAATGGCGATCGGCATGCCCTGGTTCTTGAGCGACTGTTCGGCAGCCCCGAGCACCCGAATGACATCGAGCCCTTCCTTGGCCCCGGTTCGCGGCGCTGCGCCGCGCTGGATACACTCCACAAAGTGTCGGCATTCGACGTTGAGCGGCTCCGGCAGGTCCAGGTGCGGGATGTGAATATCGCCGTTACGCACCGTCAAGAACTCGCCGAACTGGGTAAACTCCGGCGGGCGCTGAAAGCCTTTGTCGTAGATGCGGAGTTTTTCCGTTGGGTGCGAGTCGTCAAACTCGACCATCCGCCGCTCACCAACGACCGTCAGCCGCCGCTCCTTGCGCGGATCGAGCCACGACACCTGGATCTGCGCCATTTTGCCGTCGCCAAAGATCAAGTTCAAAAACACCACATCTTCGACGCCCGGCTGTAAGTAGGCGTGGCCCCGCGCTGCCACCGACACCGGCACCTGCCCCAGCAAGTACAGGATGATCGACACATCGTGCGGAGCCAGGCTCCACATCGCGTTTTCGTCTTGGCGCAGCTTGCCCAGGTTCACCCGCAGCCCGTACAGGTAGTAGACCTCGCCGATGTCGCCGTTTTGGATCATCTCGCGCAGCCGCAGCACCGCCGCGTGATAGAGCAAAAGGTGCCCCACCATCAGCACCCGGCCCGAGGAGTCGGCTACGGCTTTGACCGCCTGAGCGTCCGGCACCGAGAGCGCCAGCGGCTTTTCCACAAAGACGTGCTTGCCCGCTTTGAGCGCTGCCATCGACTGCTCGGCATGCAGCACCGCTGGCGTTGCCAAGACCACCGCATCGATGCTCGGATCGGCCAGCACCGCCGCATAGTCGGCACACAGCCGCGCCGCTGGTGCCAAGCCCTGAGCACGCTTGTGATTCTTCAGGTCCGAATCGCAGACCAGCGACAGCTCGCAGCCGGGCAGTCGGGCAAAGGTGCGGACGTGGTTGATGCCCCAATAACCGGCGCCGACAACAGCGACGCGGACCGGGGCGGGGGATGATTTGATCGGGGAGGAGGCGACTTCGTTTCCACTCATTAGAGGTCAGCCACGGTAAAAGCCGCGGACTGATTCTGCAACAAAGTCGATCTGTTCCTCGGACAGGTCGGGGTGAATTGGCAACGCCAGCGCCTCTTTGGAGGCCGCCTCGGCGCGTGGCAAGCTGCCCGGCTTGTAACCAAACTGCGCAAAACACGGCTGTAGGTGCAGCGCCAGCGGGTAATAGACCTCGCTGTCGACCTGCCGCGCCGCCAAATAATCACGCAGCCCGTCGCGACGCTCCGTCCGAATGACGAAGTGGTGGTAGACGTGGCTGGGATGATCCTGCGGCATGGTCAGCGGCAGTCCCGCGAGTCGCTCCCGATACAACGCCGCATTTCTCCGCCGCAGCGCCTGCCACTCGTCCAAATGTCGCAGCTTGATCCGCAGGATCGCCGCCTGAATCGGATCGAGCCGGAAATTGCCACCCCACAAGTGGTGAACGTACTTGGGCTTGGAGCCATGTTGACGCATCGTCGACAGCTTTTCGGCCAGCTCGGCGCTCGCCGTCACCACCGCGCCGCCATCGCCCGCCGCGCCAAGATTCTTGGTCGGAAAAAAGCTGAGCGTCGCGCACGCCGACTGATCGGCAATACCGGGAACCAGCGTCTGTGCGGCGTCCTCGATCACCGGCACCCCCGTTGCCACCAGCCGACTGACATCCAGGCGCAGCCCGAACATATGGACCGGCAGGATCGCCACGGTCTTTTTGCCAACCCGGCTGAGCAGGTCGTCGATATCGGCGTTGAAGCTTCCCTCGGCAATGTCGCAAAAGACTGGACGCACCCCGAGCCGCACCGCCGTCTCGGGCGTCGCAAAGAAGCTGTAGGCAGTCGTCACCACCTCGGCATCACGGGTGCAGCCGAAAGACTTACCACTGCCCAATCCAACGTCGAGCGCCATCGCTGCCGCCAGCAGGGCATCGGTTCCAGAGGTGACGCCAACCACGTGCTTGCCACCGAGATAGCTTCCCAGCTCCTTTTCAAAGTCGGTGATCTCGGGGCCCATCACGTAGCGGCCTGATTGCAGAACCCGGGCAACCGCAGCGTCCACGTCGGCGCGAATCGTCTGGTATTGCGCGGAAAGATCGATAAGAGGGACTCGCATAACCGTGCGAGTATAAGAAGGCAAGGTGGAGCATGGCAAAGGATTCTCGACCAGACGGACAAGCCAGCGGTTCCGTGCACGACTCTGTCGATCTGCGGTCACCGGCCCAGCTAGTGGGTGATGCCACGGCTACAGCAACCGGCGGACCGGTGCCGTTCATAGAAGATGACCTGAGCGACGCGGACCTAGCAGACATCAAGTCTCTGCTGTCGCAAAAACCAGACATCACGCGGCATGACATTCCGGCGCAGGACTTTCAGTCCATGCTGGAGCGCATCGGCAAAGGCACCTGATTTTCGTTGCCGCGACGGATCGCTCGCTGGGCTATGTTGCGGAGGCCATGGCCACCTGCCGCTTGGTTTCTGCCACGCTTCGTCCTTCGCTCGCCCCGTCCTTGGCCAATCTGGAGTCGGCGCTGTGGCCCAATCCCTGGGGCGTCGATTCCCTGCGCAGCACGCTCGCCGAACCCCACACCCGGCTGTGGGTGGCCGAAGATGACGCCGGGCAGGTACTGTCGTACTGCCTGATTCAGCAAGTCCTCGACGAAGCGACTGTGCTGCAAGTGGGAACCTCGGTAAAGGCCCAGCGTCGCGGGCTCGCGCACCAGCTACTGCTACTGGCCTTGGAAACGCTGCGCCCCGAGGGCTGTCTGAATGTCTGGCTAGAAGTTCGCGCCGGAAACCAGGCGGCGATTGCCCTGTATCGACGGCTGGGATTCGCTGTGGAGTCCGTACGCAAGCGCTACTACCCGCCGCTTGTCGCTGGCACCCCAAACGAAGATGCGCTGATGATGCACCTTTCGCTCGCGGCGCAGACGACCTAACCGCACGTGCTTAGGGCAGCGGCTGGGTCAGCGCCGCCTGGACCTTTTTGGCCCGCGCTTCGACGATTCGCCGCATCGCCAGAAACTGCGGGTCGCTGGCCATCGGCTTCAGCAGCGGACAGTTGTCGAGCCACACCAGATCAATCAGCCCATTGTCCACCGCCGGAGACAGCGAGCGAAGCGCCTGCTCGAACTGCCCATGGAAGGCGTACCACTCCGTCGAGAGCTGGTAAAACAGCATCAAGCCCCGCTGACTGCTGGTCCGTCCGATGGGCATTGAATCGATCATCTTCGCCACATCGACCGATTCCCCGGTGGCCACCGAGCGAATCATCTGGAGCATCGGCGAAAACGGCCTGAACGACTCGTCTTCTGACGCCAAAAGCGCCCGTGCGTAGGCCCGGTCCCGTCGCCACAAGCAGACCCGCATCCGCAGCGCCGCCGTGTAGCTGGAGCTCAGGGAATTTTTGCCCGCCGCCGCCAGGATTTCGTCGCACTTTTGGTGCTGACCTTGCAGCTCGTGGAGCCGCGCCTGATCGACCTTCAGTCGATGGAGGGACGGATCGATGTCCATCGC
>CALLYL010000301.1 GCA_937859535.1 uncultured Myxococcales bacterium | reverse complement strand
TGGGCTGGAATGGTCTGGGCTGGAACGGTCTGGGCTGGAATGGTCTGGGCTGGAACGGTCTGGGCTGGAATGGTCTGGGCTGGAATGGTCTGGGCTGGAATGGTCTGGGCTGGAATGGCACTGGTTTCAGCAACATCTCGGTGCTGCCGGACTGGGGGCTTGACGCCTGGGTCAATGAGCCAGGGATCTCGGCCGCCGAGCGCGATGCGCGACTTCACGGCCTGGAGTATTGGACGGGCTGCGCGTGCGGAAGCGGAGACCTGCTGAAGTGGAAGGGCAACAATCCGGCCACTCCCGGAATTCCAGAAACCCGCTATTTCCGAGGCAACTTTGACCTGGCACCGACCTGGTGCCGAGGAACCGGAGTCGTTCCGCTCACCGAACGGCAGGCGGTTTCAGCGTGCCTGATCTCGCGGATCAACACCCAAGGAATCCACAACCCGCTGTCGATGCGCGGCACCGAAGCATCACTGAAGCTCGCCGACAACGAGAAGCTGTTCATGGCCTATCCCGAGGGCCAGTTCTGGGGCAACCTCTGGGATGAAAAGCCGTCGATCCAAGACCCCACCACCGGCTTCTATTACGAAAACACCCGCGCCTTCTCGTGCTATTTCCCAGACGGTGGCACCAGCGCTTCGCTCAACGAAGACCTCCAGATCATCATCGGTCGGAGTTGTGAGTGGGGAGGCTGCGGACCCCGCATGAAGTCTGCTCTGCTCTGCTCAGCGGACGGTGGCACCGATGGCTCGCTGTCGCAGGCATATGCCGACCCACTGCTCACCGCCCCAATCACCATGGATAGCGATCCAGCGATGACCTACAGCGGCGTAAACCGCAGTAGCTTGAACAACTATCAGGACTTGGTCACCGGCATTGAGAACACGCAGCTTTACGGCAAGCGGTTCCGCCAGATGTCGATCTTCCTCGGCGCTTGGGCCGACCTCGAAACCGACAACTGGAAAGATGGCATGTATCGCTGCGATGACACCTGCGCACCGATGGAGGGCTGCAAGTGCTACGACTCGTACTGTGCTGGTGGCGAAAACACCCAGGGGGGCCAACCGGTTCGCTGCGAGTCTCCGAGCGCCTGCAACAACTGCCAAACGATTGTCCGTGCGGTGGACAATAAGTGCGGGCTATCGGCGGCCTGCAAGGGACCGGATGACTGTGTCCGAGATCGGAAGCTCATCGATCTGGGCCCCGAGTGCTGGCTCAACGTCCAGTTCACCCGCCCGTGGGACATCGTCGCGGGAAGCTGGGTCACCGGCTCGGCCAACCCGCACAAGGCGGGCACCCTGCTGTTCCGCTACTCCAACGACTCGGGTGCTCCTGCCAGCATCCAAATTCGCGACCAGATCCGCAACCTACCGATCCCCGGTGGTGGCTTCGCTCCGACGGGAAGCTGGGACAAGTACGACAACAAGTACATCTACCCAATCTATCCGGGCCGCAGCGCATTTAGCGGCATGACCCCTGCCATCGAAATCGCGATTGCTGGCGATCCGGCCTCGGTCTTTCCGCACCTCGATTATGCGCAGCTCTTCGTCGGCCCGCCGATGGATGTGAAGCCCCGCGAGCTGTATTGGAGCACCGCCGCCGTAGCCCTAGACCCCAGTGCCACGGTATGCACCAAGATCATCGTGGACGTCGACTCCGACCTGTCGAAAATCAGCTCTGTGCGCATCCTGCCTCAGGTGAGCGGGGTCGATCTCAAACAGCTATCGGTGACGATCCGCTACGGAGGACTGAGCGCAGATTACCAGGCAGGGGAAAACGACGCGAACTGGTCGAAATGGAGCGACACGTTCACGGGGAAAGATCCCAAACGCCAGCCGTGGGAAGTCTGCGTGGACAGCAACGGTGCCAGCGGAACCCTCGAATCGGTTCTGCTGGAGCTGATGGCGAAGTAGCCGACGGCCCCACCCTCTGTACTCTCCGCCCCCTCGCCCATCCACCCCTTCGCCCATCCACCCAGGGACGCTCCTACGAGGAGCGAAGCGCCCGTGCCTGTGCCAGCAGCGGGGATAGCCAACCCGTCAGCAGCGGATCGCTGCGCACCGCCTGTTCGAAGGCTTTCGCTGCGGATTGTGCGAAAGTCCGCCGCCCTTCGACCGATGTTTGTGCTTGCGCCCGCACGAGCTGGAGCTCGCCTTGGGTGGCCCGCGCCAGCGCGTGATTTGGGTTGACCGCGAACACCTTTTCAATGGCCGTAAGACCTGCAAGCACGTGCGCATCACGGACCGCCGGCTTTTGACCCGCGCTGCGCGCCAGCCGCAAATAGGTCTCTGCCACCACCTGCCAAGCGTCGGGATATGTCTCGGGACTTTTCGTCGCCTCCAACGCCTTCCGCAGCGCTTCTTCAAGCTGCGTCTGCCCAGACTGCTTCTGCTGCTTTGCCCACTCCGCGCTCACCCATCCAGCCTGCGCTTCGATCGTCCTGCACATCGCATCCTGGCCATTGATCGCAAGGCATTTGCCCAGCGTCTCTGTTAACGCCGCAAGCGACGTCGCCGGATCCTCTTTCCGTCTTACCCGGTCGCTGGCATCGACCCAGTGCAAAAGCGCCACATACTGCTCAAGATCCAGAAACGCCCCGCCGAGTTTGCGCACCACAGCCAGCGCCTCCTGCGCCCGTTTGAGCATGGGCTGCGGATCACTGCCGGCTTGCTGCGCCCGCGCCGCAGCTCGGGAGTAATCCACCACGTAGTTAATATGACATTGTGGAAACTGTTTATTCTTTTCGACACAGGTCGCATAGACGCGATCCACGCCTCCAAGAACACTATTCAGCTCTTGTATCGAACCAATCTGTGAAATTATCTTTGCATACGTGAACATTAGATTCTGAAGCGCCACCAGATATCCGCCATCCAATGCCACTGCCATGTTTTCATAACCAATTGCCTTGTCGAACAGATCCCGGCTTCCCGGTTTTCCATGTATTTGCAGGTACGCGCCTAGAGTGACATATACACTTGCCAGGTCATTAATTCCCCACAGAAAATGGGGGTATTTACGTACCGCCGGTTCCAGCAGTGTCAATGATTTACGCAGCAACGGCTCGGGATCCTCACCCCGGGATTGAGCACCATCGGCAGCAAACGCATTACAGCCAGCCGCCACGTCACTCGCATATGGATTTTCGGGCTCCCGGACCAGCACAACCTGGGCTTCCGACAGGCACTTCTGGACGCGCTCGGCGGAGCTGGTTCCCGAGCCGGAGATCGCCATCGTCATCAGCGCCGCGTAGGCTTTCTTCAGCGGCCCGGCCGTGCTCGTCGGTTCCGCTGCCGTGATCTGATCGCTGCTCTCTATCGCCGCTGCGTACGCGACCTCCGTCGGCTGCCCTCGCGTTGCCGCCATCTCCACCTGCCTCACCCACGCTTCCGCAAGCCCTTCGTACACCTCCGCGTCGCTCTGCCCTACCCGCGCTGCCTCTTGGTACTTCTTTACCGCCTCCCCAAATTCCTGCTTCGCTTGCTCGTCCTTCCCGCTGTCTCTCGATTTCAGCGCCCTCTCGAAGTGGATATCCCCTTGCAGCTTCGCCGCCTCGTACAGCCACGGCGATTCCTTGCCCGCCTCCTTCGCTTGCCGAATCGCTCCCTCGTAATCCCTTCGGTAATACGCGATCATCGCCTCCAGATATCCGGGGGTATCCGACGCCAGCGCCCGACTCTTTTGCAGCGACTCAATCGCCGGCTGCAAGTACTTCGGCTCGATCTCTTGCAACTGCTTTTCCGCCCAGTCCCCTCCTCCCGACAACCTCGCCTCGTACATCGCTTGTTCGTAGTGCTTCCCAAGCACAAGCCCCAACGCATAGTGCACGTCCGCGCTCTCGTTGCCCTCGGCCTGTGCCTGCCTCAGCTCCCGCAGCGCTTGCGGATATTCGTGCAGCGCAAGGTGGCCTCGCCCCAGTGCATAGTGCGCTAGTCCTCGTCCCAAGCTGCCATATCCCGACAGCTCAGCCTCTAGCTTCACCATTCGCCGCCGAATGATGTCCTTTTCTCGGGCCAGATCGTGCAGCGGCATCTGCCTCGCACTGCGCATCAGCCACTCCATCTTGCTGATCTCTTGCCCCAGACGCTGCGCCAGCTCCGCCTGTTTTTGGGCTTGCCGCTCGCGTTCGAGCGTCTGTAGACGAGTCCGCACGCCATACCCGAGAAGGCCCATCACCGTCAGAAGCAGCGCGGTCCCGAGCGCAACCAAAGCCTTGTGTTTGCGCGCCCGCCGGTACAGTCGCTGAAACAGACCGATCCGCCGCGCCAGCACCGGCTCGCCGTCGATGAACCGCTGGAGATCCTCGGCCAGCGCCTTCGCCGAGTCGTAACGCGCCGGTTGTTCCTTTTCGAGACACTTGAGCGTAATCGCCTCAAGATCCGGCGGCACCGTCGGATCGACCACCCGCATCGGCTTGGCATCGACGGTGAGCACCGCCAGCAGGATGTCGATGTCAATGTTCCCGTCGTAGGGTGAACGCCCGACGATGATCTCGTACAGCGTCACCCCGAGTGCGTAGACATCGGTGCGGCGGTCGAGGTGCTTGGTATCGCCCCGCGCCTGCTCCGGGGCCATGAAGCGCGGAGTGCCCTCGATGATGCCCGAGCGACTCTGGTCCGATCCCGCCGTTTCCCGCGCCAGACCAAAGTCCATCACATACGGATGAAACCTCCCATCCGCCGTCCGCTCGACCATGATGTTACTCGGCT
>CALLYL010000300.1 GCA_937859535.1 uncultured Myxococcales bacterium | reverse complement strand
CTTAACAGCGGGAGCTTGCTCTCACATTGCTCGACGTACCGAATCTTATCGGGTTGACTCGCAATTCGGATTGCCTGGGCGAGAAAACTCGCGAGAACAACCGACTGGGAAGGAGAGGGGAAGCGAGGGCTGGGGCTCCCAGAGTGCAGCGCCCAGTGACAAGGACTTGCCGACTGGTGGTCACCTGAGATTATTCTCCCGCATCATGCAACCAACAAACCTTCCTGCTCGCGCTCGCGTTGTCGTCATTGGCGGAGGAATCATCGGCACCTCCGTCGCATACCACCTGGCTCACATGGGTTGGAAAGACGTAGTCGTACTCGAGCGAGACCGACTCACCTCGGGCACAACTTGGCATGCGGCAGGGCTCATCGTGACCTTTGGCTCGACCTCTGAAACCTCCACCGAGATGAGGAAGTACACCCGCGATCTGTACCTGCGACTCGAAGCAGAAACGGGGCTGTCGACCGGATTCAAGCAGGTAGGATTCATCGAAGTAGCAGCCGACAAAGACCGCCTGGAGGAATACCGACGCGTCTCTGCATTCAATCGCTACTGCGGAGTGGATGTTCATGAGATTTCCGGCCAGGAAGTAGGACAGCTCTTTCCACTGGCTCGCACCGACGACATATTGGCTGGCTTTTACGTCAAAGAAGATGGCCGTGCCAATCCTGTTGACATCACAATGGCACTTGCCAAAGGGGCACGAATGCAAGGAGCAACCATCCTGGAAGGAGTACCTGCCATCGGACTCCTATCCAAGCGTGGTGTGGTCAGCGGAGTCCAGACTCCGTACGGAAACATCGAAGCAGAGTACGTTGTAAACTGCGCTGGAATGTGGGCACGTCAGCTCGGAGAGCAAGCCGGGGTCAACGTGCCATTGCAAGCCGCAGAACACTACTATCTCATCACAGAGAAAATCCCCCAACTCACGGCCTCGCTCCCGGTTCTCGAAGACCCCAGCTCGTACGGATACTATCGAGAAGAAGGCGGCGGGCTGTTGGTCGGTCTGTTCGAGCCCGTCTGTGCACCATGGAAGATCGATGGAGTTCCAGATGATTTTTCATTTGGAGAGATCAGTCCTGACTGGGACCGCATGGGTCCATACCTGCAAAAGGCCATGGAGCGGATTCCGATCTCGCTCGACGCAGGAGTCAAAAAGTTCTTCTGCGGACCGGAGAGCTTCACCGCTGATCTGCGTCCGGTGGTCGGTGAAGCGCCGGAGCTAAAGAACTACTTTGTGGCTGCGGGACTAAACTCCATCGGCATCATCACTGGTGGTGGGATGGGGCGGGTGTTGGCCCACTGGATCATCAACGGTCGACCCGATTGCGATGTCACCGGCATGCACATCGATCGCTTCCACAAGTACCAGTCCAACCCAGACTATCGCCGCACCCGCACGGTGGAATCGTTGGGAATGGTGTATCAGTGCCACTATCCTACACGCTCTATGCAGACTGCACGCGGCTGTAAGAAATCAGCCATCCATGATCGATTGGCCGCGCAAGGTGCATACTTTAAAGATGTCAGTGGCTGGGAAGGACCGGACTGGTACGCACCACCTGGCGTCGAACCAACAGTCGAGCAATTGTCGTGGGGCAGACAGAACTGGTTTCCCTACTGGCAAGCGGAACATCAAGCGACCCGCGAAGGCGTGATCCTGATGGACATGTCGTTCATGGCGAAGTTCTTGGTACAAGGTCGCGAGGCAGGAGCCCTTCTCAATTATCTCTCGGCCAACCAGGTCGACGGTCCGAGCGGGCTGATCACCTACACCCAGTGGCTCAACGAGGGCGGCACGCTTGAAGCGGACCTGACCGTTACCAAGCTCGATGATGAGCGATACTGGGTTGTGGCCTCGGACACCGCTCACCGGCATGTCGAGACCTGGATGCGACGACACTTCCCGGCGAATGCCCATGCCTTTGTGACAGACGTAACCTCGGGTTACGCGCAGATCAACATTCAAGGACCACGCTCACGCGAGCTGCTGCAACGGGTCACCACCACCGATCTTTCCAATACCGCGTTCCCATTCCGCACCGCCCGCGAAATCGATATCGGCTTTGCGCGGGCACTCTGTATCCGCATCACCTATCTGGGAGAGCTGGGCTACGAGCTCTACATTCCCTCCGAGCAAGCACCCCATGTCTATGATCGGATTGCGGAGGCCGGAAAGGACGTCGGTCTACGGCATGCCGGTCTCAAGGCGCTGGCTAGCTTGCGCATGGAAAAGGGATACCGTGATTACGGTCACGATATCGACAACACGGACTCTGTCCTGGAGGCAGGACTTGGCTTTGCCGTAGATCTCAAGAAGCCGGGAGGGTTCCTGGGGCGCGAAGCCGTGCTCGCCAAGAAGGCGGAAGGACCACTCAAGCGACGGCTGGTGCAAGTGCTGGTCAAAGATCCCGAGCCGCTGATGTTCCACGCCGAGATCGTCTATCGCAACGGCCAGCCGGTCGGCTACATCCGCGCCGCTTCGTATGGCTTCACCCTTGGGGGAGCCGTTGGACTGGCCATGATCGAAGCGGGTCAAGCGATCGATCAAGCGTATCTCGATCAAGGGGATTGGGAAGTGGACATCGCCGGTCGGCGCTTTGCAGCGCTCGCCTCTTTGCGACCGCTGTACGATCCAGATATGAAGCGGATCAAGTGTTGATTTTGTAGCGGTCAGCTCACGCTAAGGCAGCCACCGGTGGAATCAACATCGCCCAGCAGAATCCACAGCGAGTGGCGGCACGCATCCCGAGCTTCTTGCAGTGGGGACACTCCCGATACTCCGGGGCGGGCCCCAATGCCAGCAACTTGACGAGCTGAGCCCAGGCCGCAGCCAAGTCGGTCGCGACCAATCGGCAACCTTCGACGGAATCTCGCTGAGCGAGCTCTGTCATCTGCGCCGTAATGCTAGAGACGGTTGTACGGACACCTGCGCGGTCGGAGCCTGGAAGTTCATCGGACAAGGGACACCTCTTTCCATAGAATTTGCAGCGTGGATCCAATCACAAACTACAAAAACACCCGATTCTGTTTCACTGAAACAACAATTCATCATTTGAAACCAGAGACCAGCGGCGACATCTCAATTTCAGCGACATCAAATTTAATAATTTATTTCAGTCATAATACGGGTTGCTTTTCCTTTAGCAAGGATTCATCCTGAATTATGCTGAGAATCGTTCTCAACAGAAATGCGAGCTCACATGTATAAGTTAGTCGGCATTCTCTTCCTGGTTTTCGCCCAAATGACGCTGTTCGCGTCCCACGCAGCAGCCAACAAACTGCCCCCCCCCAGCGATTTCGCAGCAACGAGCAGCACCAAACTTGATGGGGCCGTCGATCTACGATGGAGTGCAGTCAAGGGAGCTGGCAGCTATACCATCGCAGCCAGCCGAGAAACAGACGACAACTGGCAGGTGCTCGACACCGTCACCGGAACCGAGTTCCAAGTCAATGAATTGCCGGAAGCCACCAAATACTATTTCCGGATTGCCAGCAATTCCAAGTTAGGCCAAGGTGAATGGAGCCATTCCGTGATACAGATTTCTTCTGGAAAGAAGCGCAATCACTCGCAATTCTTACCATCCCCAAACAGCGACAAATTCAACGCACTGGCAATTGGCAAGCAATCCGCTCCCACGGTCCGTTCTTCATTCATGGCACATCAAGGGCGAGTGACTCAGATATCGGCACAAGCTACGACCAAGCGGATTGTCTTGGCTTGTCCATCGAATAAGATTCGCGGTTAACGGCTAAATGTGACCTTGCGAATGCGCAGGCAGAGGATTCGCTAGGACTGCGTGGGGAAAAGCCTGAGCGGGTCGGAGCGAGGAAAGACCGGAGGGTTTTCCACCGGCACTAGGACGAGCTGCAAGCTTCACTCGGAAGTAGGCCGAGTGCCTTTGCGACACCTGCACCATACGCGGGGTCGGCCTTCAGACAGTTGCCAATGTGACGGAGCTTGACCTCTAGCCTAGCTGGCCATCGTAGTTGCCGTCGACTCGCATCGCGCCATCACGATGGTAGCTGTGGACCGGACAGCGGGGCGCATTCACCGGAATCGACTGATGATTCACCCCAAGCCGGTAGCGCTGCGCATCGCCGTACGAAAAGAGTCGTCCCTGAAGCATCTTATCTGGTGAGGTATCACTCATCTTTGTCTCCCATTTTGATTCCGTACCGAACCTTGATGCCACACTCGATGACTTGTACGCAACCGTGCCGAACCTGGCGTTCACAAATGGTCTGCGAGCTCCGTTCCATGTCCTATCGCACGTAGGAGGAAGCGTATCCTGGGCCGACGTCGAAGCTCCGCACTGCAACCACGTACGGATCTACATAACCAATGCGTCAGGAGTATCTGAATCGACTCCCCAAGCGAAATGAGAACTTCCCGTGATGTCTCGCTTAACAGCGGGAGCTTGCTCTCACATTGCTCGACGTACCGAATCTTATCGGGTT
>CALLYL010000299.1 GCA_937859535.1 uncultured Myxococcales bacterium | reverse complement strand
TAAGATGAAGTCGGTGTCCCGGCTGTACATCGCTCTGTCGAGCATGTTGCCGATGGCACCTCCTGCCAAAAGACCCAGCTTGACGCCGAGCCACTTGGAGTTGTTCCGCAGCCGGTACAGCCACAGGCCGATCACGCCCAGGCAGCACAAGCCAATGCCAAACAGGAAGTAGCGGGCACCCGCCTGGTTGCGGAACATGCCGAAGGCCGAGCCGGGGTTTTCCGAGTAGCGGAAGTCCCAGTAGCCCTTGATGACCGTCTTCGGGGCAGAGATGGCAGCAGGATACCCAGCGGGCTTGAGCGTCTTCCGCGCCCAAATCTTGGTGCCTTGGTCCAGACCGAAGCTGAGTAGGAACAGGAGCAGGAAGGCGACGTATTTTGACTTCATCGTATTGTCCGCGAGTTATATCACCGTAGGTTTCTCTTCGGCAACGTCGCGCTCGTACCAATTATTCCGCTAGGCGTGCAGGGCTGCGATGGCATGGGCCCGTTCGGCGACCTTCTGACGTAGTTCACTTGGCTCTTGCACCTCGACGCCCGCGCCGAAGCCGAGCACCCAGTTGACCAGCCAGTCCGACAGCGGGTTCTCTAGGGTGACTTGTAGGCTGCCATCGCGACCGACCTGGACCCGTGCTGGATCGAACCGGGTACGGACCTCGTAGGCCAGTGCCTTGTCAAATCGCAGCTCAATGTGAGGGTGTGCGGCTTCGGGCTGAAACAGGTGATCGCGGCGGAACCTCTCTAGGTCAAAGTTCGCTGGGACCGTAAACGTGGGCACATCGCTATGGAGCACCACGCTGGACAGGCGCTCGACCTTGAACAGGCGTGGCTCATTGTGGCGATGGCAGCGACCGACCAGATACCAGGAGCCACGGTGATTGAGCAGAGCGTACGGATCGATGTGCCGCTGCTCGGTCAAGCCGCGTGACGCCGAGTGATACTTGGCGCTGAGCGATCGGCGTGCGGTGATGGCCCGGTGCAGATCCGAGAGCAGCGACAGCTTGTGATGATCTTCGGTCTCGACGACCGACTCGCGCTCCAGGGCGAGCAACTCCGGTGAGGCTTCCCCAAGGGCAGCGCGGATCTTGGCAAGTAGCCGAGCGACGGCATCTTCGTAGGGACGGACGCCCGAACCCGCGAGGGTGCGTAGACCGAGGGTCAGTGAGAAGGCCTCGGCAGCGGTGAGCCGCAGCGGACGGGTTAGGCCCTGCGGTAGCTCGGCGTACACGCAGTCATCTTCCTCATCGATGGTCAGCAGCAGAAATTCGTCGGGAGCACCCGCTGGCGGACCGACCTGCGACAGCAGCTCGATGTCATCCCGAAGCGTGGCGACGTCGACGTCCAGCTCTTTGGCGAGGTCAGAGACGGGAACTCCCTGGCGTGCGAGCACTGCCGGGACCAGATACAGCAAGCGACGGAGACGAGCAGCGGTATCCATGGCGGTTAGCTCCGAGCGGCTGCCCGAGGAAGACTGGCTTCGCTCTGGCCGGGGCCAGCGTTACGGCGTGAGATTGCACGGGCGGTCTCGGCGACCCGCTGGCGTAGGGTGATGGGGGACAGCACGCGGAGGCTTCCCGATGCAGACAAGACCCGACTGATCAGGTAGTCGGGGTTTCCGCAGTCGAACTCGACCAGGGTGCCGTGCTGGCCATGATCATCGGTGGGGTTGCGGGTTGCGGGACCGAAATCCTCGTCGGCAACCCACGGAGTGTCAGCGCTGACGAACAGGCGGGCACGAATCTTGGCCTCGCGTTCAAACCGCCAAGGTGAGATCACGCCTTGCTCTTGCAGCGAGAAGTCCGACGGAATGTCAAAGTCCGGCGTCTTCGGTCGCGGTGCGACGGTGAGCTTGATGATCCGATCAATACGGAATCGGCGTAGGCCTTGGGCGCGGTGGCAAAATCCGACGAGCAGCCAGGCACCTTGGCGATAGACCAGGCCATAGGGATCGACATCTCGACTGCTGGGACCAACGGTGTTGGTCTCGCCACCTGCGGCTTCTCCGTCGGATAGCCAACCGCTGCCGCGATGGGCATCGTACTCGAAGGTGAGCCGCTTGCGGTTGTGAATCGCGGTCTCGATTTGTTCCAGGTGCGACGCGAGTGAGCCCGACTTGTAGGTCGTCGGTAAGTGCACCATCACGTCGAGCTGAGCTGGACTTTCGGGGGTGTCGCCACCTAATGCCGCCTTGCGTCGTGCTCGGCGACGGGCCGGAAGACCTGACAGATCGAACATCAGCTTGCGCACGGCCAACTCGGCGGCATGGCGATAGGGAAAGTCGCTCTGGTGCCGAACGGCAGCAGCGGTGGCGACGAGCACGGCGACCTCATCGGGGGCAAGTACGACCTCAGGGAGCCGGTACTTCTGCCGATCGATCATGTAGCCGCCTTCGCTGGGTGCGTCCTCGACGTCTTCGAGTGTTACGTAGCGAACCGGTACGCCCATCTCCAGCAGGGTCGCTTTGTCTCGCTCGAAGGCACGGGCACCAGCCTCGGGCTTGGCGCTCCGGTACTCGGCGAACTGCTCGCGCAGCTCAGCAAACGAGATGGGACGGCGTGAATCAAGCAGTAGCACAACCAAATCGAGCAGCCGCTTGGTCCGAGTATCAGAGGTGGCGTGCATGGCTGCCCCGGAAGTACAGCGTCGCAGGGCTCGAAGTCAAGGACAGGTTGGTGCCTTTAGTCGTGCAGAGCGCAGTCAGCGGTCCACTGCTGCCCGGGGTAGCGCGATGGATTCGAACGGTAAGAGCAACTGCACGCCCCCTCGGGGTGGGGCCTCCTCGCCGGGGTGTTTGGCGTGAACAACTGGCGGTGGGCTGTCGTCATCGGCGAGCCCGTGAAGCGATACCCCGAGCAGTCGAATCGGTCGTTGACCGGCGGCAGTCTTGTGAAGGAGTGCTACGGCGCGAGCGATCAGCGTGGCTTCATCGCGACTGAGCTGCGGCGCAGTTTCGCTGCGGGTGATGGTCTGGAAGTTGTCGTAGCGGACCTTAAGGGTCACGGTGCGAGCGAACAGCCCGTGTCGGGTCAGCCACTCCGTGCATTCTTTGGCGAGGGCGCGGACCTCGTCCTCGATGCGGCTTTTGTCGAGGAGGTCGTCGGCGAAGGTTGTTTCGTTACCAACTGACTTGCGCTCACGATTGGGTTCGACGGGACGGTCATCTTCGCCTCGGGCCAGGTGGAGCAGCGCTCTGCCAAAGCTTCCGACGAGCTGGGTCAGCTCCTCTTCGCTCCGGCTGCGGAGGTCGATGAGTCGCTCCATGCCGGCGTCGCGCAGTTTTTTGGCGGTGACGGGCCCGACGCCCCACAGCGCATCGATCGGCAGTTTGGTCAGAAACTGTTCGACCCGCTCCGGCGCGATCACCGTCAGGCCATCCGGCTTGCGCCAACCCGAGGCGATCTTTGCCAAAAACTTGTTCGGTGCGACGCCTGCCGAGGCAGTGAGCCCGGTCTGTTGCCGCACCGCTTGCTTGATGCGACGTGCCACCTCGACGCCGAGCGGCTCGTTCCAGGCGTTCTCGGTGACATCGAGGTACGCTTCATCGAGCGACAGCGGTTCCACCAGGGGGGTGACGCTCCGAAAGATCGCAAAGACCTGCTCTGAGGCCGCTTTGTAGCGAGCAAAATCAGGAAAGACCACCTTCAAGTTGGGACACAGTCGCAGCGCTCGTGACATCGGGATTGCCGAGCGAACCCCGAACTGCCGTGCTTCGTAGCTGGCGGCGGCGACGACTCCTCGATGCGTACCACCCACTGCCACTGGCTGACCGCGTAGCTCGGGCCGATCACGCTGCTCAACCGAAGCGAAGAATGCATCCATGTCGACGTGCAGGATGCGGCGCAGTGTCATGGCGAAGGTCGTTGGGTGCGTGTGGGACGAAGCGGTCGCGCTACTTCGCGGAGTCCTTGGTGGGACGACTCTTCATGCCACGGGTGAGGCGTGCTTTGACCTGGATATGCTGGCGCTCTTTGTACGCTTCATGGCTGGACTCCCCCTGTTCATTGGTGATGGCGGTCTGGGCGTCCATGACCTGGAACTCGGTGAGCACGTAGACCACCGCGGACGGATCGAACGGTACGTCGGTCAGCCCCACGTGATTCATGATCTGTCCAACGCGAAGCGGCAGATCGGCCACGAAGTTGATCACGCGATACGCCGCAGAGGAAAAGAAGTTCGGCTGAAGCTCGGGGATGTTGATCTCAGCGTCGGGCTGAAGCTCGGCGCGCAGTCGCTTGGTCGCTGGCTGGACCTCGAAGATTTTTTCGAACGGCAACAGGGTGTTGACCGACTGACCGGGGATTACGTAGTTAAACGGCACCAGGCGATTGCACAGCTCGCGCAGCACCGACCCCAAATCTTCCCAGCGACGAGTAATCAGCCGAAAGCGGATCTTGTCGTAGACATGCGCGGCGAGGGTGTCGCGCTTGGCGAGTAGCTTGGTGATCAGGCTGTCGCGTTCTTTGCGG
>CALLYL010000298.1 GCA_937859535.1 uncultured Myxococcales bacterium | reverse complement strand
CGTCGTAGTGCGAGTAGTAGCGATGCCGTCTTCCGAAGACCAATCGTGAACCGCCACCGGTGACTTGAAAGAGCGTCGCGGCGGGATCATTGGACCGAAGCTCGACGATCGGCGTGGGTGGTGGTGCGTACTGTGGTTGCGGGTACTGAGGTTGTCCGTACTGAGGTTGGCCGTACTGCGGCTGCGGATACTGCGGTTGTCCGTACTGAGGTTGTGGTTGTCCGTACTGCGGCTGCCCGTACGGTTGTTGACCGATTTGTGTGGGCTGCGGTTGGGCATTCTGCGGCGGTGCTGGGCTTACCGCTGGCGGTGGTGGCAGACTCTGAGCGGTAGCCTGGTTGGGCGCGACCACAGCGAACAGCGGCAGGATAGAAAGCAGCAATGGGTGACGCATGCCTCCATGCTAACAGCGTAGAGCCACTGAAGCACCTGCCCACTCGCATCGGGGAAGATGTTGAATGATCTGCGGATCTTACCAACAACGATGTCGGCGATGTTGGAGTTGCGACGATCGTGAAGAGGGAGCGTGGGCTGCGGGCGGCGTCTGAGCTACGGATTGATTCGACCGTCGCGGGAGGCAGAGACAGGGCTCTTCTTTTGAATGAACTCGATCACGGTGTCGTTGACGATCTTGCCTGTATCTTTCGCAGGTTGTGCCTGTGCAAAGAGATCCTTGTATCCGGTCGCGACGTTGGCCATGTAATCGGTGGCCATCACCGTGTAGGTCGCATCGGCCCGCAGCGGAACCTGAGTAGATTCCGATGCACTCTTGCGTACCGTGACCTGAGTCGCGTGGCTTCCTTCAATGGTGAAGTGGACTCCGGAAGTGACTCCAAATAGGTCGCTTCCCCGTCGTGTTGCCACCAGATCGAGCACGGCCTGGAGCTGTGCCCCGGTCATCTGGATGGTCAGGATTTTGTTCTTGTAGGGCAGGGCGGTCAGGTAGTCCTCATTGCGGATCGGCCCCGGAGGAATGGAAGCGCGGAATGAGCTTGCTGAAGACAGAGCAAGCTGCGCCTGAGCGGTATCCCGGACAATGTCCATGACGAAGTTTCCTAAGGTTGATTCATTTTGATCGATACCGTCGATATCAAGTTCTGTGGAGGCGCTACCGATGACCTGAAAAAGGGGTGCGTATTTGGGATCTTTTTCAAGGTCTTGCTGCATGGCGCGGGTCTGTGCTGCCACTGCTGCATCTTGAGGTAGCTGAGAGTCCATGCGCACCAGCTTGCCGCTGACTCCTGAGAGCTTGCCATTGTGGAAGAGTAGCTCGACATGGCTTAAGTAGCTGAGGTACTGATAGGGGCTGATAAAGTAGGTCGTTGTCCCCGGAATTTGGGTGAACGTTCCTTTGTAGTGGGAGTGCGTGCCGAGGATTACATCGATGCCGGGCACTGCCTGAGCCATCGCAAAGTCCGACTCGCGATCTTGATGACCGATGAAGACCACCGCCGCCACTTGTTCTTTGTCCCGCAGCGTGGCCACGATCTCG
>CALLYL010000297.1 GCA_937859535.1 uncultured Myxococcales bacterium | reverse complement strand
TGCACTGATTACAACACTAGGCCACGCTATTCCAAGGTTCGCCCCAGATATACCGTTGGTGTAGAAGTCGAAGCTTGGTTCTGCAAGTGCAAGGAGCTGCGCGCCCATGACATCGTCGCGGTCATGGCCAATCTGCCCAAGCAGGTGATGTGCACGTTCTGCAAGAGTCGCCACGGATATCGCACCGAGCCAGCGCGCAGCAGCCTCACCGATGCGCCTGCTGCCAAGAACGTTGCGGCAAGCAGCAGCGGTCGCGGCCCAGGAAAGAACGACAAAGTGAGCAAGGAGCGGCTTCAGCTTGAAAAGGAGCTTCTCGATGCACACACCGCGCCGATGTTCGACCCGCGAGGCAGCTTCAAGCCAGGACAGATCATCGCGCATCCCAAGTGGGGTCGCGGCAAGATCGAAAGCGTCCTGCGCGGGAGCATCCTGGTGCGATTTCTAGACGGTCTGCGCCAAGTGTCACGGCAGTAAGTGTGTGGCACAGCGTTCCGCTCTGTCCCATGAAGGACCGTTAGATCCCCACGTCGGTCAGTAGATACAGGGCGAACGACGCCAGCCAGTGTTCCCCTCCGTAACCAGAGTCCATCATCTGGATCAGCCCATCCTTTGCATGCACTGCGGCAATCCGCTGCAGCGGCTCGATTTCTGGGTGGCCGGTCGGTAGCGACTTCGCGATTCCGCGCAGGGCTGCCGCACGCTGAAACGACAATCCAATCAAGTGACCGATGCGCGGGTCATGACGATCGCGCACCGCAATCGGAGTACGCAGTCGTGCAAACTCGGGCGAATTCGATCGCGGCAAGAAGGAGCTGAGCCAGTGCGCAAATTCCGTCGGTGACAGTACCCGTCGCATCAAGTCGGCTTCGACCAAACACGGCGAGATGAAGTCTTCGCCGGACGGCTCATAGGGCACCGGGCAAGCACGGTCGGCCCAATAGAAATCCCTAGCCCGCTGAATAAGAAGCAGACGAAATGCCTCATTTCTGACGGCGCTGGCATAGTCGATCGCATGAATCATCGCGTAGGCTGTGTTGTCATGAGTGCCCGCACGAACCGGCACGCTCAGCCGCGACAAATAGGTCGAAAATCGCTCCCCAAGTAGCTGAGCAAGGGGTGCCACGGAATCCTCCCAGCGACGGAAATCAGAATCCAGTGCAGCATTGGAATGAAGCTCTGCGGTCAATCGTAGTAGCCAGCCGATTCCGTACGGTCGCTCAAAAGTTCGATTCCGATCGAGCGCAAAGAACGACTTTTCCTTTTGCAGACGCTCCGCCGTCAAGTGGGCATTGAGCTGGCGACGAATTTCCATCTGTTCGGGAATCGTCGGCACGTGACGGAGCACCCGCAGCATGGCCCAGTGTCCATGCACGGCGGAGTGCCAGTCGAAACAACCAAAGAAGGCGGGGGTCAGCTCCGATGGAGGCCGTAGCGCTGAGTCTCCGTCGAGGATGTGGCCCGGTTTGTTGGGCCACGGCCGATCCACGCAATCGAGCGACAAGCGCACCAGTCGGCTGGCCAATTGCGGCGTAAGCTGCGGCGAATCGACTGGCTGTGTCTGCGAAGGCCCCGGGCGAGAGCAACCGAACAGGCCCAACGTCAGCAGCAGCAAGGGCAAGAGCAGCAAAGACAACGAACGAGGAAGACGAGCAAGCGGTCGCAGAGGCAGCATGGACCGCAGTGTCTATAACGATAGGCCGTGCGCACAAGTCCAGCTTGTGCGAGCCCTAGCCTTCGCGGCCCAGGATGGCTTCGTAGGCAATCTTGGCCCGATGATACTCGACGAGCGCATCAATGCGACGAAGAGCCGCATCGAAGGTTGCCTGTTCGCGGAGGTTAACCTGTAGGAGCGTGCTCTCGCCGAGTTCGAACTTGGCACGCTCGGCAGACTCGACCTGCACTGCCACATCGTGCTCGCGCTGGGCCAACTCGATGCGACGGATCGCTTGGGCCAGTTGCGAGTGAACGTCGGCGACCTCGAGGTTGACCCGATCAACGATCAACCGCTGCTGGGCCAGAAACTTTTGCAGCGCGGCCTCGGTCTGGGCCAGTCGTCCCCGTGCCGCCCGATTCAGGGTCGGAATATCGAGGCTCAGCGAAAAGTCGAGCACGGTCTTGTCACGAGGATAGCCCGGCGGCCCGAAGTCCTGTGACACGCTTGCCGACAGATCGGCGCTCGGCCAGAGCTGATTTTTGGCAAGCTCACGATCGATCTCCAACTGACGACGCTGCTGGGCCAGCCGACGCAGCTCCGGACGGTTTTCCTGCGCAGTCTTCTGATCTGCTGCCACTCGCTCGGGCGCGCCAAAGTCGCTGCGGTCTGGAGGCGGCAGTAGCGTCGGCAGCCGTACCTCACGAACCACCACCGGCTGACCGCCCTCATCGCGCAGAAACAACGACAGCTCAAGCGCAGCCAGCTCGATCCCGCGCTGCGCCGATACAAGCAGTCCCTGCCGTTGCCACAGCGCCCGCTGGTTGTCGACACGCTCAATGGCCGGAATGTCGCCGCGCTGCACTCGGACCGACAGCGCTGCATCCCGAGTCTTGGCCAAATCGAACAGCGATTGAGCAATCTGTCGACGCAGTCCGGTGCCCACCCAGTCAATGTAGCGACTGCCTCCGCTGCGCAGGGCCAGCAGCCGCGCCTCACCCAGCGAGGCATCGGCCAGCCGCAGTGATGCTTCGGCTCTTTGCAAAGTTGCCCGTCGCCGATCGATGGGACCATTTCGCAACAGCGGGACCGCCACGCCCGCCCGCAGCTCGCCGTACTGGTTGGTCACGAGTTTTCCGTCATAATCAGGAAATTCTCCGACGGAAACCCGATAGCCGGCGAAGGCCGAAGCCCCCCAAAGTGGTGTCGGCTGTTCGAGCACCAAGTCAAAGCGCCCATTTGGATAAGCTCCTATTGGGGAAGCGTCTCCACGTACTCGGAGCATTGGATCAAATCCACCACGAGCGGCTTGTAGCTCACCTTGGGCGGAGCGCTGATCGGCCAGCGCCGCTATGATCAGCGGATAGGCTTGCCGAATCGAGTCCATCACCTCGGGAAGCAGCAGTGTCGAGTCGGGCGGAGACGCTCGTGCGATGCCATGACCCACGTCCAGCCCTAGCAAAACCAGCCAGAATCCGAGCAGCGTCGCGTAGCCCTGCCACAACCGTCGCTGTGGACGCATCACTTGCCTCCCTTATCAGCGCCGCTTGCACCCGGTTCACTTGCGGTAAGCACCGGCGGAAAGCCGTTGAACTGACGCCATAGCTCGTAGCCGATACGGACCGTTGACAGTAGCACCCAGCCGTTGACGCGGACGCCTTGACGCAGATAGCGCTTGCTCGGCCAGCGCTCCCGGTCGGTACTTTGCTCGTCGGGAACAATCAGAGCGCGGAACTTGCCCTTGCCGTTATCGGTGGCATCGATGACTGCGACTTTGCCCGGAAACGTACCAATGGCAACCGAAGGCCACCCCACGAATTGCACCGCTGGCCAGCCTTCAAACTGTAGTCGCACCGGCTGCCCAGGGGCGAGCAGCGGAACATCATTGCCGTCGAGCCAGAGCTCTACCGCCCGCGCATCGGTGTCGGGAACCAGCGTCGCCAGCGGATCTCCCGATTTGACCATGTCACCCCCGAGCCCTTGCAGCAGTCGCAGGATCGTCCCCTTCGCCGGTGCTTTCACCGCTTGCGAGGCCTGCCGAGCGAGCCGCACCTCGATGCGCGCTAGCTCGGCGGTTGCGTTGGCGATCTCACCGAGTGCCGTCGCCCGAGCCGCTTTCACATCCTCAAGCAGTGCCGCCGCATCGGTTCCGACCCGTAGCTCATCCTGACGCAACGCCAGCAGCTCACTGCGGGCCGCCGATTGCACTGCCCGCGCCCGATCGACCTCGGTTCGCGTCCGCACCGCTTCGAGATCCGACAACTCGAGCGCTCTGGTCGAACTAAGCCCCTTTTCGAACAGCGCCTGCTGCCGCACTAGGTTAAGTTGTGCGGTTTTTTGGGTCGCCTCACTGGCTTGCAACGACTGATCTGCGCCTGAGAGTCGTTCCTTGGCCATGCGTGTCCGCGAGGAGGCTGCTGACATCGCTGCTCGTCGAGAACCGGACAGAGAGCCAATCCGATCATCGATTGAACTCAGGCGCGCACGTGCCGCTTCTTGCCGTTCCCGGACCGCGTCTCGCTCCTCGCGCAGCCGCAGCATCAGCGATGGATCGTTGTCAGAAATTTCAGCAATGGGGTCTCCCGCTTCGACCTGCGAACCTTCATGAACGAAGAAGCGCACCACTCGTCCTTCGATCGGTGCCTCTATGTTCTGGGTCCGCTGCGTCGGAGAGTGTGCCACCACCCGACCCGAGCCCGAGATGTTCTGCTGCCAGGGCAACAGCAACAGCAACAGACCCACCACGAGCAGCAGCCCGCTCAGCGTCCCCGCGACCAGCTTTGCGGACTGCTCCGAGCGGACCATCGTCATCGCTTGTAGCGTGCGCTCGGACCTCATCGCCCCCCCCCTGGCTCCTGGCCGGAAGGCCATCCTGCGACCCGGTGCACCACGCTGTTTTCGACAGAAAACAGGCTGGTACAGTCGCGCAACAGCGGATGGCCCAGTTCGCCAATCCACAACAATGTCCATGGTCGCTCACTTGCCCACAGCGACCGCATTTCCATAGGGAGTGCGGTTTGCCCATCGACGATGATCAATCGCGGACGCTGCAACAGCACCCTCGCCAACACCAACCGCCATCGCATGGACGAACTGAAGGTCGGTGCTCCGCTCAATAGCTCGGTCTCCAGTCCCAGGGGGAGCGCCGACACTTCATCCCACAGCGAGGCCGCCCGCAGCGCCTCTTGCATCTCCGCAAACGACACGGACTGTTTGGCAAAACGGAGGTTGTCGGCAATCGTTCCGGCGACCAGGCTCTCATGGTCGTCATGAAGCAGCGCCACCTGCTCACGCAGCGATGACAATGCCAACGAACGCAGAGGCACTCCATTCAGCTCGATCTGACCAAACTCCGCCTCGCGTAGACCATAGAGCAGTTCTGCGAGCAGCCGCTTTCCATTCCCCCCAACCACCGCCGCCCGCTCTCCTGCGGATAGATGCAGTTCCTCAATACGCAACTCGCTGTGAGAGTCAGGATCGCGCACGAGGACTTTGCGTAGGAGCACCTCTGAACGCTCCGGCAAGGCTCGCACTTCTCCGTCGCTGCGCTCGCTCTTGAGATCATCGAAGTAGCCCAACTTATCGAGCCCCGCGAGCAGGTCGTAGTAGCTCTCCATGTGCTTGGTGAACTTCAGAACACCGAGCACGACTGCACTTACGATCAGCTCCGCCGCAACCAATTGGCCAAGGGTTAGCTGACCGAGAATCACCAACGTCCCCCCTAGTCCCAGTAGCGTCGAGCTAGCAAGCGCCTGCAAAAGGAGTGCCCCGATGATCTGTCTTCGCAAGATCGCAAAATTCTGTCGCCGCGCTCGCACGTAGCCCACCAGCAGCTCATCGGCGCGCCCCACCGCCCAGTCCGTCCCTCGTCCCCCTCGCAGCGTCACAGAGTGGGCCCCCAGCTCCATCAGCCAGTCGGCCACCTCGTACTTGGCTCGCGACTCGACCACCGCCGACTTGACCGCGCCCCGTCCCAACCCAAGCACAATCACCGCGATCGCGAGCAGGAGAACCACATCAAACGCCAGCAGTAGCGGATGATAAAAGCCGAGTACGAGCAGTCCGATCAGACTCTGTAGGAGCAGCGCAAGCCCATCCA
>CALLYL010000296.1 GCA_937859535.1 uncultured Myxococcales bacterium | reverse complement strand
GAGCGCGTGGTCGACCTGGGCCTCGATCTGGCGCTCGAGGTCGTCGATCTCGGCGCGCAGATCCAGAACCTGAGTGTAGCGACGCAGCCAGCGATTGATGGCGCACAGTCGGGTCAGGTGTCCGGCACCAGAGCCGTTGACCGCATAGTTTACGATTCGCAGGGGGCTTGCCATGGGGCACAAAGAGGAAGGCGAAGGGAGTTCCGCTAGGAAAAGTCGGTGCGGTGATTGGTGAAAAAGGAGTCCGAGGTCTGGATCACGGCGACCGCAGCATCTCCGTCATCATCGAGAAACTCGACTCCGTCTTCGTCTAGCTCTTCACCCGCTGGTCGTTTCTTGGGTCGGCGATACTTGTACGCGGGGTGTAGTGCTCGGAATCTCGCCACCTCGTCGATGTAGTTGGCTTTGAGTTGGCCATCGGTGACCAGATCCCACCACAGGAAGTCTTCGTCCAGGCGTCCGTGCTCATAGCCGTGGAACGAGACGATCACCTGTTGCGCTTGGCGATGCCTCCCCATCAGATCCAGACAGCGCTTGTTGCGGTCGCCTAGCTTTTGGAACTGGTCGCGATCGAAGCGATTGCCTGCGTACTTGGGACGCTGGTACTTCGCGATGTCGCGCTGAAGCCGAGCCAGCGACTGCTCGATGGCTGGACGGGTGTTGTCCAGGAGTTGGCTACTGGTCTGTCGCAGGTACTCTGTCTGTTTGCGCAGTCCGAAGTATCGCTTGGCCATCACATCGAGCTGCGGCACGGTCTGAAGACGATCCCCGATCATCACCAGATCGAGATCCGCCAGATATCGTTCGAGCTGAATCCGTGCATCTTTTAGGAACTGCTCAGGCATCCTGGCGAGCTGCGCCTGGAGCGGATGTCTCGACTCGGACATCGCCAACTTCTCTGTCTGGAGGAGATCATACTCTCGCTCGACGGCTTCTCCTTGGGCAACCTCAGCGCGGAGCTTGCTCAGCTTTTGGTCATACACTCCGACGCCATCGCGGGCGCTGAGGTATTCGCTGCGGATTTCCGCAAAGGTCTTGTTGCCACCGAATCCGGCGACGATCTCATCGCCCGCCTTCCAGTCCGCAAAGTAGCTGAGCCGCCAGAAAGGAACCGAGTACGAAGGGAGTCCATATTCGACATCCAGCAGCCTCTGTAACCGAGGGTGAGCGGCTTTCTGCAACACCTGAGCCAGTGGTTCCCGGAACTCCTCTAGCTCGGTGATTTCGCGGACCAGAGTACCGGTGCGCGGAGCACGCAGTAGGAGTCGATTCTGAAAGATCGGTAGCTCGGAGATATCGGCGGTACGGGCGCTGATCTGCTGACTTCGTTCGGCAAGCTGTTCCTTGAGCTTGGTCTGCGCTTTGGTTAGCTCGGTGGCCGGGTTCACCATCGCCAGTGTCCGACATCCGGTGAGCGCGACCGCAGCATCGACAGATTCCGGAGATACATCGGCAAGGATCGCGGCAGCCAGCTCGGACAAAGCTGTCTCTGTTCGACTGACCAGTGAGGACACCTCGCGCCGGGAATCGGTCTGTTGATGTTCCAACTGACGAAGCGTGGTTTGCAGCTTGTCTTTGGTCGCTTCCGCTGCGGCCAGGTAGGCTTCACGGCTGATCATCTCGGCCATCGGTTGCTACTCCTGCTGTCCGCGCTGCCGATGGACGGCAACCATTTCCAGGAAACGCTCTGCATGCGTTCGTAGCTCGGCTTCAGATTCCACGTCGTATTCGTCCACGAGCAGAATGAACAGCTCGCCTTGCGCGATCCGCTTCTCAATCTGGCCGATCATCTCTGGTGAGAGTTCGACTCGGTCGCCTGCTTCGGTGGTGATGAACTCGAAGCCGACCCGCGTGCCGGGGTCATAGCCATCCACCGAGAACTGGATGGTTCCTTCAGAAAATCTGTAGTTGTCGTGGATGTCGTAGCCAGCGGCCTGAAACGATTCCTTAAGAACCGCGCAGCCTTGGGATTCGGTGAGCATGAATCCCTATGTTATCGCGAATGGGCGGGCGACGGAGAAAAAGAAGCCCGACGGGAACCGGGCTTGGACTGGGCTGTACGCTAGTTTTCGGGTTCGATGACCCAGGTCTCACCCGAGCGGAGCAGCTTGTTGACGTCACCCTTGCCGCGAGCCGCGAGCATCTTCGCTTGCTGCGCAGCAACCAGATCTTCATACGCGGGTCGGCTCACATTGCGAAGCACTCCGAGTGGCACTGGATACTCCGGCCACTCCATCCGCGACAGCATGAAGGCGTAGGATGGATTTTCGATGCTCTCGTCGTGGACGGTGATTTCGCTCAGCGGCACCTGACCCGGACCTTCACCCACCTCCACGATCTCGGGCGTAAAGTTCTTGCCGACGCGAATGCCCTTGTTTTTGTCCTTGCCGAACAGAAGCGGCTTGCCGTGCTCTAGGTACAGGATGCGGTCGGCCTTGGTGCTCTTGTCGGTGATGTAGACGAAGGCGTCGTCGTTGAAGACCGGGCAGTTCTGGTAGACCTCGAGCAAGGCCGTCCCTTTGTGCTCACCGACGCGCTTGAGCATCGCTTGCATGTGCTGTAGTTCGGTGTCGATCGAGCGGGCGACAAACGAGCCCTCGGCCCCAATCACCACCGACAGCGTGCTAAACGGGTGATCGAGCGAGCCGCCCGGCGTCGACTTGGTCTTCTTGCCCATCTCCGAAGTCGGCGAGTACTGGCCCTTGGTCAGTCCGTAGATTCGGTTATTGAACAGGATGATCTTGATCCCGACGTTGCGGCGCAGGACGTGGATCAGGTGATTGCCGCCAATGGCCAGCGCATCGCCATCGCCCGTGGCCAGCCACACCGTTAGATCGGGTCGCGAGATCCGAATCCCACTGGCAATGGTCGGGGCGCGGCCGTGGATGGTGTGAAAGCCGTAGGTGTTCATGTAGTACGGAAAGCGACTGGAGCAGCCGATTCCCGATACGAACACGAACTTTTCGCGAGGGATGCCAAACTCCGGCATCACCTTCTGCACTTGCGCGAGGATCGAATAATCGCCGCAGCCGGGGCACCAGCGCGGCTCTTGGTTCGAGACAAAGTCTTTCCGGGACAGAGCCGGCTTGACCACTTGGCTTGCGGGGTTTTCGGTGGTGGACATCTGGATACCTCTTGTCCTACTTCTGGCCCTTGGGAGCGCGCTCAGCGATGGCTTGGCACAGCTCCGCAATCTTGAATGGCTTGCCTTGGATCTTGTTCAGACCCTCGGCATCGACCAGGAACTCGGCTCGCAAGATGCGGAGCAGTTGTCCGTTGTTCATCTCGGGAACCAGTATGCGCTTAAAGCCCTTCAGATACGGTCCAAGGCGGGGATTCAG
>CALLYL010000295.1 GCA_937859535.1 uncultured Myxococcales bacterium | reverse complement strand
TGTATCGCTGCTCTGCGAAGGTGGTGGCGACATCTTCTTCTTTTGAATTTTTCCAAGAATCGTTTCCAGCACCTAAGAGTTCTGTTGCAGGATCGTTCCCGACATCGGACTCCCTCCGGTCTCCTTGGGAGGAATCAGCTTGTCCATCAGGCTGGAGACGGCATCGGAGTCGCCCGGCTTGAGGCCTGGCATGATGCTGTTGGTGTCCTCCTCTCCACCCATCAGCGGGGTGTCGAGCAGCTTGAGAAGCGCCATCGCAATGTCGCCGATTGCCTTAAAACCAATGTTGGTAAACCCCATGAGATCGCCGGCTGTCAGGGAACCCGACGAAATCTTGGCGCTCACCTTGCTGCACGAACTCAGAAACTCGACCGCGACATAGCCGGCGAGCAGGATGGGTAATCCCCACCCATAACCAGCAAGGAGCGGAGCCGCCGCGTCGAGTTGCTTCTTGAGAGACTGTGCTGCGGCCTTGGTGAGCTGACTGCTGGCCGCATTGTACGACTTTAGGAATCCCATCGGAGTGGGATTGCTTGCCAACCCCGAGGTGAAGCTTCCATACATACCGTTGCCAACGGCAGCAGGGTCTGTTCCAAGCCAACCGCTCATGCTGCTGCTCAGGCTGGCCGGGCTTATGTAGTTCGCCCAGGAGTTCGCGGGCAGGTTGGCGAGCGGATTTGCCAATGATCGGCCCTGTTCCGGCATTCCCGATGAGCCATTGCTACTGCCCGATCCACTCTGTGAGAAGGCACCGGCGGCGCTCAAGTTGAGCAGACCGCCTGTATCCGGAGCGCCACTTGTGCCACCTGCCCCACTGCCATTGCTCATTCCGTGTGCAGCTCCACTGGCACTGAGGGCTCCCGAGCTGACCTTGGCCGCGCCGCTCGCCCCCTTGGCTGCACTCGAGGAAGAGCTGGCAGCGCTTCCCTGAGGAAGACTCGGAATGGCCGCAAAGTTCAGGTTCGCGGAAGTTATCGCAGTCGTTGGGGCGGAGATTGATACAGAGAGACCCGTCATGCTGATGTCAGAGCCCATGATTTGGACTCCGCCCGCTGCCCCGCAGGCCGCGATACCACCCCCAATCGCAAGCATCGAGATGCTCTGCATGGCGTTCATCGAGACGGACATTCCATTGAGCGTGATGCCATTGAGGCCACTGCTGCTGATCGACCCGGGACTGCTCAGCGAGATATCAGACAGACTGCTCACGTTGGTCTGCCCCATGCTCTGCAAAGAGGTTCCGGTCGTCGAGGTAAGCCGGATGTTATCGGCATTCACTCTGAAGTTGCGCGCATCGATCGACACCGTGTCCGAGGTCTGGGTGATGACGCTGTCTCCTTGCTGGCCACTCACCCTGGTGGTGATCTTGACGCCATCCATCGTGATCGATTGCTGGTTGGCACCCATCGCATCCAGCACCTCGATCGTCAGCCCCAGGTACTTGTCCATGAACATCCGCAGATACAGCGGCTTGCTCGCGACATCACCCGTGGCAGAGGTAGTCTGTCCGCTGCTCGAACTGTTCGAGTTACTGCCACCGTCACTCCGAGGCGAGCTAGGATTTCCCTCTTGGGAAGGGCCCGGCGAAGGAGTCCCCGGTTGATTCGCGGCCCGTGATGAATCGTCTGGAAAAGGCATGTCCTACCGACCCGTCCTTGGCTGTGATGCGGGGGAAGGCAGCGGTCCAGAGGGACTTGGCGCTGCTGGGGGGGTCGAAGGAGCCCCTGGAGTCACGGGCGGAGTGGTGCTCCCTGGCAGCACTCCGGGCAGCGGCGGAGCTCCCCGTGGCGGCATCGGTGCCAGACCGGCTGGCAGCACCACCTGTCGACCTGCCGCAGTGCCCGTCAGAACGATTAAGGGAGGCGTTCCCACTTGCAGCAGCAGATTCCCTTCCGCGATTTTCACCAGCTCGTTATCGAACTGATTCAGACGCTCGATCTGGAAGATGGGACGCTCGTCTTCGTAGAAGTGCTGGACACTGGTTCGATTGAGCGGAGTCTTACCGAGCAGCAGGTGATCACCCTGGGTCGCTTGCGGCATCGGCGCGGTGGCTCGCCACTCTCTAAACTGACTCATCATGGCGCCGTCAAAGTACATATCCACCAAAACGCGCTCATACTTGTAGGCAGGAAAATAGAAATGGCCAGGCAGCGTATTTGGATAATAGGGCGTGGTGATGATTTGATTATTCCACAGAGGGATCATTACTTTATACTTAGGCTGTGCGGTGACCGTCTCAGGGTAAAATTGATATGTCTCATCGGGGACAGCGCCAGCCTCGCTAACCACGCGACCCTCGATACCAACAGGATACCGTGGTAAAATATACGGAGGCAGCCGTAGCTCTGGGTCTGTGCTCTGCTCCAGCCAAATCGCTGTTTTGCACATAAAGGTCGCCGGCACCAGTCCATCGTAGACCTCGCGCACGTCGGTTCCCACTGCTCGTCCTGACAGATGGATGCGATACACGCGACATGGCAGCGTCGCAGCCTCAAGCGGAATGGCCAAGTCGTCAGCGGCAAGGTCCAGTGCGTCTATTTTGAAATCAATTCCGGCGCTCGGCGCATATGGTTTTGTTGGAAACGCCCGATAGTACATAAAAAACTCAGGACGCGGCATGTTGAATGCCTGGCTGCGCGCCAAAACTTCTTTATCAAAATCTCCAGCAATTTCGGTATTGAATAAATGATCCTGACGAACCGGCAATTCCTTGTCTATGTTGTTAATTGACTGATTCTTGACCGCTTCGACAAAATCATTCAGTACAAATTTTTGATAGCGAGGGTAATCAGGATAGTACACGCTGATTTGCTGAATATCGTGCGGAATGAGATCAGCCGTCACTGGGTTCGGCTTGACCGCATGGATCTGGTAGACCCGCCGGGTGTAGTCATAGATCAATACCTTGCGCATCTCGTCGAGCCGCCACATCAGCAGGTCATAGAAGCTGGCGCGCTCACCCCGGCGGTGCTCTGCGTCACAGCCAAGAAAGATCATCGGTCTGGTCTGGGTGATCTCGGAGTCGAGGTACTCCATCTTGATATCAGTGGTGCAGTACAGATCGATGACCTGGCGCAGCGACTTTTGGGTGAAGAGCTCGAGCGGAAAATGCTGACGCCACATCACCTGCGCAGCGTCCGCAAAACGCAGATGATAGTGACGGTAGGAGAGCGGGGCGTTGCCTTGCTTGGCGACATGCTCCGTGAGCGCACGCTCAGTCACCAGCGCCACGATCTCCAGTGGCAGCGGCTTTGTGTTGATGTCCTGATCAACGCGGTACGCTTGAATCGACAGCCGCAGCTTGAGCAGGGTCGGAGTCCTGAGCAGTGTAATCAGGGCATCCCGATCATCGCTGCGTAGCGCCACATCATCAGAGACCAAGAAGCTGAGTGCCCCGGTAAAGCCGCTACTTCGCAGGTCCAATTCAAAGTCTTGGACATTGTGCCCGCTTAGCAGAATCGGTCGGACAGACTTCGCAGAACTGATCTCGATCTTGACCACCAGGCCGTCTTTGTACTCAGGCGCTGCGTCATGCAGCGTGCGAGCCAGCGGACGCTCCTCTCGCATGATGTTACGCGCCATGGCTACCTTCCACGGTTACGTCCGGTTTGACCGTGACCTCGCCGCTGGGAAGATGAAACTGAATCCACAGGGTGCATGGTCGCTCGCCGCTCTTGGTGATCAGGGTGCCGCGAACATAGATCTGCAGACGCAGCTCCGCATCGCGCCCTCGGGCCGTAATGTCGCGAAATCGGAAGCGCGGTTCCAGCTCTAGGATGTCATCGCGAATCTCACGCAGAATGGTGACCTGAGCCGCCTTGCGACCTTGCTGCGCCAGGTAGTCTGCGATTCCGTATTCACGGAGCCGCGAGCCATACCCCGGACGCGAGTTCAGCAGGTACTCCAAGTTCCGGATCACGCTCTGCAGCGTGTCATCCCGCGCTGGAACCTCGAGGAATCGGTTGAGAAACGACATTGCTTTCGCTCACCGCCAAAAGAGAAACACGTTGGCCCGATCGAGCACCGGATGCACGTACAGAGACAGCGAGCTTTCCCGGATGACGTGCTCCCATTCTTCGCCATCTTGGAGCTGGTAGAAGTCGACTTCGGGTCCAAAGGTGTGCTGAAACGGTGGACGCTCGACATGCTTGTACACGACACCGCGCAACACCAGACGATGGACCAGCGCCAGCCGAGAGGTACACGACAGCTTGATGTCATCCATCGGAACTCGGTCATGCAGCGTCGGTCGCTGAATCAGCAGATACAGCTCTTGGGCATCACGTACCTCTTGCGGAAGACCACTGAGCGTAAAGAGTCCATTGTTCTTCTGAAACCGCAGGTGCGTCGAGCGCGTGTAGACGGGGCGGAGTGCCTGCTGAAGCAGTAGCAGCACCTGACCAAAGCACTCTGCCAGGTTGTCGTGCCGATAGGGAAGCGCCGGTTCCTCTGGCAGAACTTCATGAAAGCAGCAGGTCTCAATGTACAGATCCCGCAGGGCCGACTGCAGAACATACGGATGGAGAGGAACGCGGTTGCGGAGATCGGAAAGGAGACTCTTGACGCGAAATAGCTCACCAAGACAGCGACGGATTGCGGACAGTCGATCGGGTCGAAGGAAAGTGTCTTGAAGCTGCGCCGCCAACTGTGGCTGCAAGGCATCAATTCGGCTCTCTAGCAGCAGCAGTTCCGACTGTAGGTACGGCGTATTCCCAACCTGAAGCAACGGGGGCATGTACGTCTTTGCCAAACTCCAACTGCCCGCCACACCCTTTTCAAAGTCTCCAAGCCGCACCACTGCAATCGTCCGCTCTACACGATCGCTGGTCGACAGCACACCACGCATCAGCACCCGCTCGACCGTGCGTGGATCAGAATCATACACTCGATTCCCTTGCGCGGACAGAGCTTCATCTAGCAGATGAAAGTAGACGCTGACCCGGGTCGCAGAAGTCGCAACAAGTGAGCAGGGAGCGACGGTGCAGTTGCCAGGAACGCTGAGTACTTTGCCGTCTGCCAGAATCGCCGTAAATTCACTCAGGGTGAGCACTCCATCACGGAGCAGGGGCTCACTCCATGACAGTTGTGCCACGCCATAGCAAGGCAGGGATGCCGTCCGAGACCGGAGCTCGCAAGCGGCTTCTACGAGCTGCTGCAGCGCAACAAAATGTTCCGGCAGGACGGTCTGTCCCAGATACCACTTCACGGGTGCGATCTTCAGCGTGCTCATGCAGATCCTTGGCCCCAGACGGCTCGTGATTCGCGCTCGTGAGAGGAGTCCACAGTGTGGTTACGTCGGACCAACACGACCCCAGTTCTTGGTCACTTTTCGCGTCGATGAAGTCGCAAACTTGAGGATCTGTGCCTTGGGTTTCGGCACGACTTGCAGTGTGAACTTGTAGTTGATCGGAGACTGCACGGTATCGTGCGGTTCCATCTCAATCGTCATCGCCAGATTCTCGCCATCCTTCTTGATCTGGCCCAAAACTCCGGTTGAGCTGGCATCAGCATCACCCTGCGCAGAGTTCGAGAACGCGGCGAAGTATTTCTTGGCCAGGGCGTCGTACTCGTACACGACAAAGCCGATCTCGATGTCGATGTCGATCATTGCGGAGTAGAGCAGCGCGCTGAAGGTCTGCTTGCCGGCGATCGACAAGTTGCCTTCAAACTGTAGCGCATCGGTGTCACCCATCTCCCAGGTGACCTTCTCAAGCACGGCCACCACCTTGAGTGCGCCGACGTCCGCCGTTGCACTGGCCACCGTTGCTGTAGCGGCCATTGGACTGTTGACGGTCATGTCCTGCGTGAACGTCTCTGTACCGACCTTGAGCATGGTCAGAAAGCCGATCGGCTTCTGTATGTCCTTCTTGAAGTTGAAACCCTGGACAATGTCCAGTGCGCGATCATACGTTGCCATTTGGGACTCCTTTGCGAACCTGTTTCCCGATCACAAGGCTTGCCTACCCGAGGCGCGATTCGATCCGTAGCTCTACGTCCATTCCTTCGAACTGGATGTGCGGCAAGATCGAGATCTTGCAGTCGTAGTAGCCAATCCGGCCCGGCTGTGGATCGACCTGCACGAGCGCTGCGCGGAACGGATACGTGCGCATGGTGATGTCATCAGGACGAACTTCGGTCGTGACATACTGATCCAGCCACGTTGACAGCACGGTCTGAATATTGCCCGCCGTCGAAATATCGCCGATGTTGTCGCGCATGATGCTCTTGACGTAGTGAGCGATTCGCGCGACCGAGAAGGTATAGGACAGGTTGCAGACTAGCTGCGAGTTTTCCGAGTCTTTCGGATCTTTGAACTTCTTGGGACGCTTGATCGATTGCGCAGAAAAGAACGTCGCCTCTCCGGCTCCCTTGCGGTAGACAAGCGGAATGATGCCGTTGCGCGCATATTCGATCTCTCGGTAGTCCGGAATGCAGATCTCGACGGGAATTCGCATCTCGTCTTCGCCACGCACGTTGTACATATCGACCGGCAGACCGGTGATGAGCCCACCACCCTTGGGGCCGCGAATGTACTGACACCAGCCCGTTTTTTCAAACGAGCGGATGACATTGCGGGCAAATAGGAAGGTGGCCGGTGCCCACAGATAGTTGCCAGCAGCTCCCGATGCGTGCTCATGAAACGGCAGACCAGGACTTGGATTGGTCTCTGGATTCCAGGGCAGTCGAACGACGTAGCGAGGGAACGTCAGGCCGATGTACGCGCCTTCTTCGGAATCGCGTAGCGACTGCCACTGCGCATAGCGCGGCTGATTCAGCAGGCCATCAAGATCCTTGATTGCCTCGACCTGTTCCATGGTGTTGCAGCCGAGAAACTGCGGAGCGATCGACGCCACAAACGGAGAGTGACTGGCCGCCGCTACCTTCGACATGCTCCGCAACCAGAAGATGTCACGCGAGCCGGTTGTGAAGTCATACAGACCAATCAGACAACCGTAGGGACGGCCACCGTACTGATCATACTCCGCGATATAGACCTTCTCGAAGAGTGTGCTTCCGAAGATATCGCTCGAGTTGTTCTCAAAGTCCTCGAACAGCTCATCCTTGCTGACATCGAGAAGCTCTACTGCGACGTTCGATTGAAAATTGGCGTTCTCAACCAGCTGATCGATGCCGCGCCAGGTCGACTCCAGATGTTGAAAGACCTCGTTGAGCTGTTCATTGACCAGTACGTCGATCTGACGCACGGTCTCCATGACCTTGCCCTTCTCGTAGCGGCCGGTGTGGGCATCGGTATTAAAGACAATTGCAGCGAGACCGGATAGGAGTCGGTCTTCCAAGCTGACTTCCTCGCTGACCTCGGTAAACGAGGAGCGGATCATCGGGGACAGGCTGATGTTCTTGGCTTCAAGCTGCATGCTAGAAACGATGCGCTGAAGCAAACTTTCGGAAGCGGCGGGGGCGGCGGTCTGGGCCATTCTTCACTCCTTGCTTTGAGACGG
>CALLYL010000294.1 GCA_937859535.1 uncultured Myxococcales bacterium | reverse complement strand
GAACTGCTTAATGACGACACCGAGATGCAGCCGCTGTGGCCGAAGCTGCGTGCCTACTCCGAGTTTGCGACCGACGCTGGGAGTCCGAGCATGAGCGCTGACAAGCCGTTCTACGTCGAGGACGTATCCTGTCGACTGGGCGGCAAGCTGCGGATTGCAGGGCTCAACACGGCACTGCTCAGCTTTGACAACGACGACTCCCCCAAAAATCTGAGTCTAGGACGTGGCCAGTTGCTCAAGGCCATCGAAGAGCAGCCCACCGATGCGCTGCTGCTGGTCTTGGAACATCACCCCCAAGAGTGGCTGCTAGACGGCAAAGCGCTGGTTGCGCAGCTTCAGCAGCGGGCGCACATCCAGTTTTCCGGTCACGTTCATAACCAGCACGGCGTGGTTCATATGCCGCTGCTTGGCGGTTCACGGTTGCAGTTCGTGGCTGGAGCCGGACACAAAGATCAGAGCGAAGAGGGCTACCATTCCTACGCCTGGGGTCAGCTCTCCGAGGAGGGTCTGGCCTATTACTCCTGGGTCTGGCAGCCGGAACGAATGGCCTTTGCGCTGGCGACGATGATTGAGACGGATGACTTCAAGCGCGGAGATCATGCGTTCGTCGAGTGCGCCAGACTGCCAAAAAGCATTCAGCGCTGGCTTCCCCAGTCTTCGCCACCGCCAGCCAAGAGTTCGAAGCGCCAGCGAGAAACCGGAGCCAAGTCCGCCGGTCGAGCAAGCAAGAAAGGCAAGAAGGCACCGGTAGCCTCGGCAACGGAAGACGAACCAGAACCGAGCGCACAGAAGCCGGACTCCCGTAGCGTTGGGGGTACGCAACCGCCTGGTACACCAGCACTCGACGCACTGAAAGCCGAAGTGCGGAAGGTTCTTTTTGCTGCGCCAGAACTGGCGACGGCGCTGGCGCAGATGGGTTATGGCGATGCTGCGTTGACGGCGACAGCGCTTGTGGACTCGGTGTGGAACCATCTGTCGCAAAGCTCGGTCGCAGAGGTTGCGGTGGACATCGCGAAGCTGGCCAATCAGGCCAAGCTGCTCGAATCGGCTCGCTTGCTTTTGTGTCACATTCTGCCGCTGGCAACAGAATGGAAGTCTGTGCTGGGCAGTGTGGCGTCGGAAGCAGGGCTGAAACTACCGCTGGAAACTGCCACGATTGCAGAGGTGGTGATGGCACACAAGGACGGACGCTGCTGTGAGTTCGTCCCTGGACGGGCGTATCCACCGGGCACACGAAGCATCGAAATGCCAGCGGTGGCGCACGCGGCGCTGTTCGATCCACACGGAAGTGGAGTCGCCGACGCCGTCGTTGAGAACTTGTGGCAAGAGCGCAAGATGGGCGACCCGCCGATTCCCGATGCCGCAAAGTGGCGCGCCATCAAGTCGGAAAAACCGACTGAGCAAGCGTTTCGCATCGCCGCGAAGGCAGAGCTGGAAGTCAGCGCGCTGCTCGACAAACCCCGGTATCTGCTGTTCGTGGATTCGGATCTGGACCCAAACGGGGTTCTGCGTGAAAAGGGCGGACTTGATGCGGCCTGGAAGGTTCAGCAGCAGGCCATCCAGAAGCAGTTGCCAGGGCTCCGTCTGGTTCGGCTCACCGGGCACGTCGGGCCCGACAAAGACCGTGAGCACAATGCAGAGCTGAAGATCGCGATTTGCGTCCGTGAGCTACATTCCTCGTAGGAAGAGACTTTCATCATGTATCAGTCCCGTTTGACGCTTGCTCCTGGCTCGACGATTGAACTCCCTGCGCGTGGGGGGATGACGACATCGTGGCACATCATTGACGACGATTCCATCTTGGCGATTAACGCGGCACTGGCGACGGGGCGACCGCTTTTGGTTCGCGGCGAACCCGGAACCGGAAAGAGCCAGCTTGCGCGGGCCGCCGCCGAATCAATCGGGCGGGCCTTAGTTTCGCACACGGTGGATTCGCGAACCGAGACGCGCGACCTGCTGTGGTCGGTCGATGCAGTGGCCAGACTCGCCGAAGCCCAGCTTGTCGGGGCGCTGCGCGATGTAAATGAAAAAGCACTGCGCGAGCGTCTGGCGATCCAGCGTTTCGTGCATCCGGGGCCGCTGTGGTGGGCGTTCGATTGGGAATCCGCAGAGCAGCAAGCGGCAGCGCTACAGCTTGTGGTCCCGCCGAAACCCGATGGATGGAAAGCTGAAAACGGAGTGGTCGTGCTGGTCGACGAAATCGACAAGGCCGATCCGTCCGTTCCCAATGGCCTGCTCGATGCGTTTGGCCACGGTCGCTTCGAGGTTCCTGGCCGCGACCCAGTCGTCATGAATCCAAAGGCCAGGCCTCTAGTTGTCGTTACCACCAACGAAGAACGGGCACTTCCCGATGCGTTTCTGCGGCGCTGTCTGGTGTTGCCGCTGTCCCTTCCAAAAGACCGAGCGGAGCTAATTGCGACGCTCTGTGCGAGAGGCCGCGCTCACTTTTCTAAGATGGGAGAGGAAGTCATCCAGAAGGCCGCAGAGCTTTTGGCCGACGACCGAGAGAAGCTTCGCAACACCGACCGCTGTCCGCCTGGACTCGCGGAGTACATTGATCTGCTGCGCGCTGTGAGCGAACAGGAATCGAGTCAAAAGAAGCAGCTTGCCCTTCTGGCTCGCATTGCAAAGTTCGCGCTACAGAAGCACCCAGACTTGTGGGAGCGGTGAGGTCTGTGGCAAGTCGAGAGGCGCATTCCGCACCATGTGCGCGCGGTCGGACAGTGGTCTGGCGGGCCGATCTGGTCCGGCTTCTGGCCGCAGTGCCAGCATCGCAAGCCGATGCCTCCGCTGCGCAGCTTGGCTTTGAACCGCAAGAGCAGCCGCCTCGCCAAAGACGCCCAAAGTCCTCGCCAGTTCTTGTTGCCCCTTTCGTGCGACTGGGTCAGGTAGAGCCACTGGTCCAGGTAGAGCCTGAACTGCCATCGATACCGGTCTTCCGCTTGGAGCAGATGACATTTTCGGACCCACCGGGCGCGTCGGGTACCGACTCCGATTCGAGAGGGCTACAGCCAGCGGACTTGCACAACCCAGACTATTCGATGTTCTACACGCCGAGACCCGAGCCGCTGTCGCCGTGGTCGCGCCTGTGGCCTGCGCTGCGGAATGCGCTGCAAGGCTCTGCAAAAACCAGGAACCCGGACCTCCCCAAGCTCCTGCGAATGTGGGGTCGTGGCGAAGTTGTCCATCGCATCCCGCATGAAACCCGCCGGGTCTGGGCCGAGCGCGTCGCCCTGTGGGTGGATCGCGGTTCGCGAACGTTGCCCTTCCGTTCCGATCAAAACGAAGTCTACCGCCGACTGCTCGACTGCTGCGGGTATAGGGGAGTACAAGTCCGGGTCATCGACAGTGCAGACCAGGCAACGGTCACGGCACGAGGCTTGGACTATGCTGCGGGTGTCCGGCTGAATCCAGAGCAGCCTGTGCTGGTGCTGGGGGACCTGGCCGCGTATGGCTCAAAGGAGGAGCAAGCGGCCTGGCTGCGCACCGCACAGCGGTTGCGTCTTGCTGATGTTCGCATCGCGGCGCTTGCACCAGTGCCCCAGAGGCTTATGCCCTCGTCCTTGGCGGAAACATGGTCCGTTGTGCCTTGGGAGCGTGGACGCACGGCACTTCTGTCATTCCCTGGGGTGATGGAAGAACGACAAGCCCGGGCCGAGCGGCTTTTGCTGCTGGCTTCACCGGCTGGATTTGTGCAGCCGGGACTTTTGCGAGCGCTGCGACGACTGCTGCCAGCCAGCGACACTGATGCAGCGACGGAAGTTGATGTCTTTCGCCACCCTGATGTCCGCGCTGCTGATGGCATGGGATTTGTGCTTCATGGCGGCGCAGCGGCACGACATCGCCAGGCGTTTGCCGAGCAGGAATCGCCGCAGCTCAAAGTCCAGGTCAGCCAGACCATCTGGCACTGGCATGAGCACGTCCCGCGCGAGCTTCTCCATGTCGAGACGCTGAGCTGGTTGAGCCTGGATCGTTCCGAAGAAGTGCCACCACCGGGTCCAGTGAGCGAAGCGCTAGTGTTCGCGGAGCGACTGGCAACTACGCTGCGCACAGGAACGGAGCCGACCCCCATCGCGGCGGCGGCGAAGCGCTGTGCCCTGGCGATGCTGGAATCGCTACCAGACAGTGCTAATGACGGTCTGCCCGCGCTCCAGCAATTGAGGGAAGCGACGTTTGTGGGGGCCGCCCAGCCACAGTGGTGGAGCGTGCGTCAAGTCGGGGATACACTGGTATTCAAAGCCTCCGCAGATTCAGCGTGGCCCTCGTCTGACCGCGGACCCGGCAGTCCCGTCGCTTGGCTGCGAGCGGCCGGGTCGCATCTCGAAGCCAAGTGGGAACGAGGCTCGAGCTTCTCGCTGGCACTGGAGGATGGTCTGCGCATTCCGCTTCGCTCCCAAGGACGATTGACGCTGCGCAGTTTGCGCTCGACCGTCACCATCGCCCCCTGGCAGCCCGAGCCCTGGGCGACCGCCGCCGGTCGAGACCGCTACGGACTGTGGGCAGACGCATCGATCGAAGGAATCACCGTGCGGTTCCGCTACATCCCGCCCGGGCGATTCATGATGGGCTTGCCAGAGTCTAAGGCCAAGCGCTACAGCGATGAAGGCCCGCAGCATCAAGTGACGTGGACCCAAGGATACTGGCTAGCCGACGCGCCGTGTACGCAAGCAGTGTGGGAACGCGTAATGGGGGAAAACCCCAGCCGGTTCATGAGCGCCGACCGACCTGTAGAGCAGGTGAGCTGGGACGAGTGCCAGGAGTTTGTGAAGCGACTGAACGAGAGGAACCCAGGTCTAATGGCGCGGTTGCCAAGCGAAGCGGAGTGGGAACACGCGTGCCTAGCGGGAACGGAGACGGAAACGTGGGTTGGGGACCTAGTGCTCCTGGGCGGAAACAATGCACCGCTGCTGGATGAGATCGCTTGGTACGGAGGAAACAGCGGGCAAGACTATGAGCTGGCGAATGGCTATGACACGACAGCCTGGCCAGACAAGCAGTATCCAGACACCAAAGCCGGAACGCATGGAGTAGGAAAGAAGCAGGCGAACCCTCACGGACTATATGACGTGCTAGGGAACGTGCTTGAGTGGTGCCTAGACATGTATGGAACGTACGAAGCGCAAGCAGCAACGAATCCCACACCGTCTACTATGGGCTCCCGTCGAGTCAATCGCGGTGGCTCGTGGGACTGCTTCGCGTGGGATGTGCGTGCGGCGGAGCGGGGCAGGGACTCGCCAGGCGACCGCTACGGCAACCTTGGTTTTCGGCTAGCCCGAGGTCAGGTGGGCTGGGAGGTAGGGACGCGGAGCGGACCTGCTGGGCGGGGCGATAGCGGAGACGGGAAGTGATGGCTAAGCAACCCAGACTACGATACGGAATGCCGGAGCCGTGGGCGGTGGAGTGGGGACAAGACCATCACGGGATGTTCATGGGATTCGGAGTGGGAGAGGTGGTGCAGAGGCTGAGGTACATGCCGCCGGGTCGATTCCTAATGGGCTCGCCCGAAGGGGAGCTGGGCCGTTATGGCGATGAAGGGCCACAGCACGTAGTCGAGCTGAGTGAGGGCTACTGGCTCGCGGACACGCCGTGTACGCAAGGGCTGTGGCGGGCGGTGATGGGTCAAAACCCAAGCGAATTTGTAAATCCCGAGAACCCAGTTGAGAACGTGAGCTGGCACGACTGTCAGGAGTTTCTGCGACGACTCAATGAGCGAGTTCCCAGGTTGAGCGCAAGGCTGCCCAGCGAAGCCGAGTGGGAATATGCCTGCCGAGCTGGCACGAGCGGAGCGACGTGGGTGGGCGAGCTAGACGGAGAAGAAGCGGCGACGATCTCGGACCGGATCGCATGGTACGGTGGAAACAGCGAAGGTCGAACACATCCAGTAGGATGCAAGGCACCCAACCCCTTTGGGCTGTATGACATGCTGGGCAACGTATGGGAGTGGTGCCTGGACCGGTATGGTCCATACAGCATGACTGCACAGGTTGATCCTACGGGTCCTACTGTGGGCATGGGCCGAGTCGGTCGTGGTGGTGCGTGGTTCAGCCGTGCGAAGCTCGTGCGTGCAGCGGTCCGGTATGGGAGCGCGCCAGACTTCCGTAACAGGCTCCTAGGTGTTCGGCTAGCCCGAGGCAATGGGGAAAGTTAGGCGAGCAGGAGCCAGGGATGCGTAGTGGCCCTGGCCGCCAGGGCGACGGCTGCGCCGCGGGAAGCGGCTCAGCCGCTAAAAGTTCAATCAAAACAACCCCTTCGGTGCCGCCATGATATGATGGCAGCACTTTGCAATGTCTGCCTCTCCTCCCCGTGATACTCCGCGTCGCCATGTGATGGCACGCTCCAATGGAATGGACCTCGCTGTCCTCCGGCCGCTCTGTCTCGTACCTCAGACATGGGCGTCTCCAACCGCTGCCCGATTCCCAAGAGGAGTCTTGTGATGACCACCAAGAACGGCTCTCCCCCCGATGCTGCGCCGAAGCCCGAAGGGGGTGAAGAGCGAGAGGAAACCAAGTATTCCTATCCTGTCCTCAAGCTCCACCAAAATGGACATGACATCTTTCTAACCACGATTCCCATCGACGATCTGTTCCCATTCTCTTTCGTCGAGCGCTTTCATGAAAACCCCGAAGTGGGCTACCAGCGGAAGTTCGATTCCCGTCGAGCAGATGAGATTGCGGAGTATCTAAGCACCGAAGGCGAGTCGATTCCCAGCAGCATTGTGCTGTCCGCGCAGGATGTTGCAGAGTTGTCCTATTCCAGCAAGACCAAGCAGCTCTCCTATCAGCGCGTGGCCGAAGCCTTCGCCGTTCTCGACGGACAGCACCGGCTTTGGGGGTATCAGAAGTGCCGTATTCGTCACCGTGTTCCGGTTGCGATCTATGCCGGGCTCGATCAGCAGACGGAAGCACGGCTGTTTCTCGACATCAACAACAAGCACAAGGGAGTGCCCAAAGCACACCTCGTGAACGTCAAGAGTGTAGCCGGGACAGAGACGGAAACAGAGGCCTCCCTCCGTCGGCTGTTCACGCAACTCGGGCGCGATGAGAACTCTCCGCTGCGTGGACATCTTATCCCTGGTGAAACCTCGCCGAGCAAGCTGTCTCGCACCGCCTTCGACACCGCCGTAGGGCGGGCCCTGCGGAATGAGTCCTTGCGCAAGCTGCCGTCGGACAAACAGTACGAACTCATTCTGAACTATCTGCGGGCGGTCCACCTGGAACTCGATGACAAGGAGCAGCTCGCCAAGCGGAACTACTTTGGCGCGATCTTTGAACTATTCGATGAGGTACTGCGCAAAGCGAAGAAGGACCACAACTCGGTGAAGCTGACTGCCCTTCGCGGTATTGTGCAAGCGATCGCATCTATCGCAGAGTCCGACTTCACTGGACCCGCAAAACGGCAGCGCCTTCTGAATGCAATGAAAGCCAGTCTGCATCGCGATACCGAGATCGATGACGAAGATATTTAATTCGCAATAAATCCTGTGTTCAAAACACATCTTCAAATACGACAAAATCAGCTCACAGCCAACTCAATCGACTCGATGCGGCCGCATCGCAAAAACGCTACGGCCGTATCACCTTTTATTGACATAAAATTTGATCGCTCTCGACGAGAAATCGAGATTGAGAGCGGCCGTGCTCAATAGGCAAGCGGCCGCCCGTCGGAGAGTGCGGCCGCAAAACCGACCCACCTTTGGCGCGGTAGTGCGCATCATGCAGCAACACGCCGACCACAACTTACACACATAGCGTCATCGTTCGATTTTCCTATCGAGATGATAATCTCGCTGGCTATGCGAATCATGTGTACTTGGTGACATGTCCGCCGTTTTGAGTAATTCTCGTTGTGTGGTCAAATTTATTGAGCTTTCAAAATTTCCTCAGTGTGGTGATATCCGTCATAACCATATCAGATTTCGCTGAACGTGATATTCGCTGGTCGATGCAGAAGCAATCGAAGCATCGCACCATCGAACGAGCTGGCTTGCCATTTACCAAATTGAACCACCGAGAGAAAGCCCGCACATCATACCGTGACGAGAGACTCCTTCGTGGACCGTCAAGCGACATGGCAACCCAGGACTCCCCATCATAAAACGCATAGCAAAGTGCCTGGTAAAACGCATAGCGCGCCCTCCTCAGGCACCCCCGAGGTGCGCCAAGTGCAGCCAAGGTAGTCACACCGCGTCGAGATACCAGCGGCAGTCCGCAATTTGGTCGAACCACAGCCCCACAGCCCAGCTATCCAAGAAGTATGAGTGTCTTCCAAAACCAGAAAAAACGCCGTTTTGAAGCCGACTCGATTTCGCAATCTTCGACGGGAATCAAAAAATAGATTGAAAGGATGGCGTTTGCAGAACATGCTCCGGTCGTCTGGATGGGGCTTAATTCGCGTAGGTGATGCGCCGGGTCGTTGGCGCAATCAAGCGTGGGAGTCTGTGCGGATACGCGGTTGAGAGTAAGTGCGGATACGCGGGTGGGTATGACCAGCAGGGTCAAAAGGAGGCTCCAGGTAGAGCGCCAGTCCCTCCGCGAATGCGTCCGCAACCTGGTTACGCAAAGATCGTTCGGAGCAGGCGCTCTGCGATACAATAACTGGTCCGCGAGTCTGCTCCGTCGCGCACCCGAGGGAATGGGGGGCTTGTAGCTCGCACGAAGCAGGAATGCGCTCGTCGACGAAACGACAACGCAAGGGGAGCGAGCTTCCCAGATAAACGCGTGGCTCAGGCGCTCGGCCTGAGACGCGTTCCTAACAATAGGAGTGCACGATGAATACGCTTCAGCGACTTGGGATTTCGGCTGGTGTTTTGCTCTGTGCCGCCGCACTCACGCAGTGCACCGACACGATGCCGACCCAGACCGACCTCGGTACAACCACGGATCTTACCGCTCTGCCTGACCTCTCACCAGCCGGACCAACGATCACCATGGTCAGTCCGAGCAGCGCCGTGAACACCGGCGGCGGCACCATCACCATCACCGGTACCGGCTTCCAGCAAGGTGCCACCATCACGATTGGCGGCGTTGCGGCAACCAACGTCATGTTTGTCTCGGCCACTCAGCTCACCGCCACGATTCCGGCCAAGGCAGCAAGCTGCGGGGCCGCTGCGATCGTGGTCAAAAACCCCGACAATCAGATGGCCACCAGTGCGACCGGGTTCAGCTACCGTTCCACCATGATGAGCTTTGGAACCGCGACGCCACTGGCGATGGCTCAGACTCCGCGCCAAGTCATCGTCGTCGATCTCAACGCTGACTCGAAGCTGGATCTGGTCACCGCCAACAGTGGCAACAGCAGCCTCAATGTCCGACTGGGGAATGGGGATGGGACGTTCGGTAATGCAATCCCCAACTCTCTCGGTACCGGAACACAGCCCTATGCGGTGGCAGCCGGAGACGTAAATGGCGACAAGATCATCGATTTAGTGACCGCAAACAACGGCATGGGCAACATCTCGCTACGGATTGGCGTTGGCGACGGTACGTTCACCACTCCGGCCACCGAGAGATTCTCCGCAGGTGCGGGCCCCTACGACATCTCGCTCGGCGATATCGACGCGGATGGCAAGCTCGATGTGGTGGTCGCAAATGACGGCAGCAACAATGTCAGCTTGCTCATCAACACGTCCCCGACCTTCAAGGCGGCAGTCTCCACAGCGACAGCAGGAAACCGACCCCAGGGACTGGTCTTGGCAGATTTTAACGGGGATCAGAAGCTCGACTTTGCCACTGCGGACAGCAATGGCAACTCGGTCACCATTCGGCTCAACAACGGCACCGGGGGATTTGGGGCGCTCGGTTCCACCATCATGAACGTCAGCGCTCCAAACTACTTGGTGGCGGGTGACTTCGATGGCAATGGCAAGATCGATCTCGCCACTCCCAACGGTGGTGTGGCCACCCTACGCTTTAGTCCGGGCAACAACGATGGCACCTTCGGCACGGGTGGCACCACCGCACTACCTGCCAATAACGGCAATCGCTGGGTGGCCAAAGGCGACTTCAACCTGGACGGATTCCTCGATCTGGCCGTGAGTAACAGTGGCAGCAACACGGTATCGCTCTTGCTCGGCAAAGGAGACGGAACCTTTACGGTGCAGGCCCCGATCACGTTTGGTGCCGGCGTCACTCCGACGCATCTGTCCGCAGGTGACTTTAACCGCGATGGTCTGCTCGATTTGGTGGTCGCGGATCCGGGCTCTGGTACTGGGATGGTGCAAGTCCTTTTGAGTCAGTGCAAGTAGCCGCCGCTGTAACGGTCCGCTTACGCCCAAGCAGGTCGATTTCTATGCAAGATCATGGATCTATTGATTTTCTGAATGATTCCCTTGGCGATAAAACCGACCATGCCAAACGCCAGCAC
>CALLYL010000293.1 GCA_937859535.1 uncultured Myxococcales bacterium | reverse complement strand
CGACGTTGACGGGCTCGACTGGTAGAAATACATGCGTTGCCACCTCTTTGCAAAGTTAAATTCGCCTGTACCGTTGGATGCCCTCTCAAACTTTGGGGCGTTCTCGGTGCGTGCTACCAACTGCCGATGGTTCGTGGCTCGCCCAATCCGCTCTACTTCGGCCTTCCGCTACGTCTGCGTAGAACGCGGAAGCAGTGCCAGATCACTCCATCTGCACTCGGGCCGAAGGTCGGTCTTGATCGTGGCGTTGCGGCCTACATCGAAACCGGCGAACGCTTACCGAGCGTCGGAACCATCGCCAAGCTTGCCGCTGCGCTCGGGGTTTCTGCGCCGTGGCTCGCATACGGACTCGGAGACGTGACACCAGACCCAATCGCAAGCTGCGATGGGATGGGCCAGCGCTTGCAGACCGTACGTACTGAGCGGGGACTGACGAAAGCTGCCCTTGCCCGTTTGGTCGGGCTGAAAGCTCCGAGCGTCGCCCAGATCGAAAACGGCGGCCAATCTGGCGTCGATACCATCGAATCGCTCGCTAAAGCCCTCGGAGTGTCCCCCGGTTGGCTCGCCTACGGACTCGGGCCTATGGAACTACCAACCCGACGACGACGGGCAGCGGCAGTGACACAGGAACCGGACCACGGCTAGACTGCGCGACGATCGGGAAATCTCCGACAACCGGCAGCGGCTTGCAGTGGTGACAAGCCCGGATCACCAGCAGGATCACCACAACGACCACAACCGGCAGCGGCCAGCGGCCAAGCGGCCAACGTGGTGAAGACTGGCCGCGCATTAGGCCGCCGACTTGGACGCTTGCGTGGGCGGGAGACTCCAGTCCGTCGAGTCACCAGGAATACCCAGCCTATCCCGTGCGCGGCGCAGTGTTCGCGGGGCGATGCCCTCACTCTTTGCCCGATTGATCACTTCGGTACGTGGTTTAGGACCGGCTGCCAGTTCCTCTCGGATAATCGCCATGGCCTCACGTACCTTGGTTTGTTCCTCGACGTCATCCGCTGCCATGTTGAGCATGTCCGCAGTGACGTCACACTCTCCCAGCCATTCCACCCTTGCGACCTTGTGACCGGTGGGCGTTTCGAGGCGAATTCGCAGCGACTTGGACTCAGGGGCCAGATTGTTCTTGAGCGGTGCGAGGACTCGGCGCTCCGGGTCATCCGGGTCTATCCCCAGCATCATCGCCGCACGGGCAATGCCCACGAATGCGACCGATCCACCGGCGCGATGAAGTGCCTGCCCCCCTCGCTGCTTGTTTTGGTGCATGACCCCGAGCACTGCGCAGCCCGTCCGCTGCGCCAGCTCTACCAGCGGCGTGAGCCCGCGCCGAACGTCCTGTTCCTTGTGGGCATTGAGCTTGCCTGACAGAAACGACACAACCGGATCGAACACCACCAGCCCGATCCTGTACCGATTGATGATCTGCTCCAATAGCGGCAACTCCTCGGGAATCGTGCGCACGTCCTTGAGAACGCACACCATGTTCTCATCGAAGTCAGCCGCATCGAGCCGGGGCCGAATCGTGTCTCCATCGTCATCCTCGGGGCAACATAGCGCGCACGCCATCGCCGGGACTGCTTCCGCACCGGGCAACGCGATGCCACGACTCAAACGAGCCACTACCTCACAGGTAAGGGTGCTCTTACCAAGACCGGGGTTCCCCACCAGCAACGTCAGCTTTCCGGCAGGGATAAAGCCCGGCCAGAGCCAGCGGACTTCCTGCGGCTGTATGTCTCGCATCCAACGGACTCCTTTGATTTGATCCGGGTCTTCTGTCTCCCATCCAATGATCTGCGCGTCGGTGGCATCCGGGTATGTCTGCGCAAGCTTCCGTCTGCTTGCCTCGCCCTGCACGACTAGGAGGAGTTCAGGAATTGCGTTAGGAATGTCCGTTCCCTTTTGCAAGTCGATGAGGTAATTGATTCCTCCCAATTGAGAGAAGCGCGCAGCCTGTCCGTTCTGTTCAATCTGACGCCACAGAGAATCAAGCTCGACGGGAGCGCCTTCTTTGTGAAGACTCTCTATCGACTCCCACAGCGCGATATGTGGGACTCCTAAGAATGTCTCCCTTGTCACTGGCGGAGTCATTCCCATTACCGCCGTGATCTGCTCTGGGTAGTTTAGGAGGCAGCCGAGCAATCGTCGCTCATGCTGCAAACACGGGTTGATTCTGTCTGTCGGTTTCTGTACCTTGCTCATGTTCTTTTCCTTCTGGCCCAGACAGAGACTCCGCCTTCAAACGGTCCTGTTCTGGGCCTTTTCTGTTTCTAGGTCTTGTCTCGTCGGCGCTGTGCTCTCGGACTGCTCGTGATCCACGCGTCGAGGTCGGTACGCTTCCAACGGCGCAGCCGTCCGGTTCCCACTCCCATCGCGTCAAGTTCCGGGTTGGCGTTGCGCAGCTTGCGGAAGGCTTCGGTTTTGCCGTCGCAACCGTACACGTAGCGTGCAGACTCCGCAGCCGACAGCCACGAGTCCGCAGCCGACTTGGACAGCGCAGCCGATACCGCCGACTCCACAAGCTTGGACATCGCGGCACTGACCCGGCTATCCGTGAGCGCTTCCACCAGCCCGCCAGCAAGATCAAGCTGCATGGCGCGCCCCCTCATCGTGCAAGGCGTCGGTTTGGCCAATGACCCACAACCAAGCGGGCTCGCCTAACGCATGTCGGAGGGCGGCGTAAAGCGCTGCGGAGCCTTGCCGGTCACCGGCTGCAACGTGCGCAATGTGCTGTGGTGTCCATCTTCCCAGCGCGGCGGCGAAGCGGGACAGGGAGCGCCCTTGATAAGCGATTGCCGCATCGAAGCGGCGGCGGTTCAATTTCGGCGGTTTCGGTTCGGTGTGTTCCATGCGGACCGTTTTAGGTCCGTTCTAGGACAGGAAACCCCGGACCAAATCAGAGGTTTCCTGTCATGGTCTGCGCTATGTCTCGCTGTCTCATCGCGCAAGCGTCGTGCGTTCCGGGATGCGCCAGATCAACCGTCCGTCCTGAGTCTCTCGAACCGCTATGGCACCCAGTTGCTTCCGAATTTGAGACATCGTACCGCCGCAAAATTTATGCTCATCGGCCAGCGTCAGCACGTCTGTCATGGGAACACATCCATCGTTTGCCAAACGAGTGCTGAGCAGTTCAATCAATGAATCCACAGCAGCCTGATGACGCGATCTATCGACACGCAAGACTTCGCGCAGCCGTTTTTCTTCGCGTCGCACTCGTTGCTCCATAGTTCCGCCCCGGTGCTGCTTCGTCCCTCCATCTAGCCCTTGGCTGACGAGTCGTGTCGCAAGCTCCCTGAGAGACAGCAACCCTCGTTTGACGGTTGCGTCAAGTAACCGTTGTGTTCCGGTATCGCGCGGTCGCCCACCGTCGCTAACTCGCTGAGACTTGCTCTGTCTCGTGGTCCTTCGCTGCTCAAGGATCTTGCGCACAGGCTCAAGGTTCTCTCTGATAAATGAATGCAATTGAAATAGGCACTCCATATCCGCGCTGGCATTGTCATCCCAAAGAATCGCATTGTATTTCTCATGGCTAGTGGCAGTCCAATTCTCTCCATATATTTCCTTCTGCTTAGTTATGTCGCTTAGATATCTATCACGGTTGCTACAAATTTTCTGTTCTCTGCTTTTGATCTCATGAAGCAACTTGTCGAGAATCGACCCAGTTTCGCTATGTTGTGCTTTCTTGTAGTAATTCGATGTGCTGATTTTCTTGGCAATTTCCCCAAGCTGTCTGCCGAGTGACTCTTGCTCATCGTAAAGCTCGCGCGGTATGCTATAAAACCGCTGTGCATGCTCGTGTTTCATTCGTGCAATGAGCCCATCCACAACAAACAATCTTCCCAAGAGCCGTTCTATGGACTGCCAATCATTCTGAATTTTGAGAGTTTGTTGTTCGTCCAGATAGACCGAATACGACTTTATTGAGTTTTCGATAGATTGGAGTATATACTCTGAGTCTGTCATGCGGCGCAGCGTACCACAGGGACGGGCTTGATCGAACGGTGGGAAGCTTGTGTGAGGAAGCTTCGAGGACGGGGCGGAAGTAGTTCCTAGAAACGCTGCGAACCACCGACGCTTTGCGCGATGTCACCTAGTTTTCGGGCATGCTGGCGCAATCGCTCTCGGGCAACGGCGGAGTCTGTCGGATCGGCAGCCGTCCATTTCCCGCCCAGCTTGAGACAGATCTTTAATCCCTCATCGCTGTCTATGGATTTGCTCACAGAATAATACTGATGTTCAATACGGATTGAGGCATTCGGGTGGGATGCTTCAATCAAGCAGATTCCGAGGTGTGTCCGATCTGGAAATTTGCAGACTTCTAACGGAACTAATTCCCCTGATTCTATCTTAGGTTTCATCCATGCTATCGGCCAACTGGTTTCTTTGTGTTTAGAAACTAGAGCTATCGCGTCATTCCTCCAGCCTGCTGGGAGTTCACCTATCTGTTCTCCTTTATTATTCATAGACAATCTGCCGGATAAAAGCATTTCAGCCGCGAGGATACCTTTGGGCCCTACGTCTTTGAGAAGTGTTCGGGCCTTTCCATTTTTATAAGCGGATACTAAATAGTCATCCATCCATAAGGTAGCGATTTGGTTGGAGCTTAACCACTTGGGCCCATTGAATGCCGGTTTCCCTGACAGGCTGATGGTAACGCCGACGCACTCTTGAAGGTGTTCACCTGCGAACTTGGCGACAGCCAGCGTGGCGGACTCTTTGGCAACCGGGGCGACAGGGGGCACAACGGGCGGTGGTAGTGGTGTCGGTTTCGGAGCGGATACGACTTCCGGGCCTGGGGCTGGATTCTCCCCTTTCGGTTTGCAGGCATCGATGGCCAGCAGGAATAGGACGGAGAGAAGCAAGCCACCGAATCGCGTGCGCTGGGAGCTTCCTATCGGTTGGCTTGGGTCACTGGCCGGGCCGTGCTTGGCGTCGGCGTGGTCTAGCATGGTGCGAGCGCTACGGTTGATCGCCATCGTCTGTTTCCTCGGATAAGGTGTGGCGACTGCTTATACATCGGTTCTCTCAAGTTGGTTCATACGGACCCGACCCGACAGCCGCTCGCCCGATGGAATCGCGACCCGTGCGCGTCCTTGTTTCCAAGGGTTGAAACCGAGTGCAACTAGGGTGAAACTCCGACGCTATGCAGGCACT
>CALLYL010000292.1 GCA_937859535.1 uncultured Myxococcales bacterium | reverse complement strand
GGCCTGGCCGCGCTCACCCAGCCGCTGGTCGAGCATCGATCCAGTGTGGCCAGGGTGATTCCGGAAGCCCGGCTTGGCGAAACAGACCGCGTAGCGTCACTGCTGCTTGCGCTCGTTCTCCCCCCAGTCGATGAGCGGAAAAGGGCGGCAGTTGGTTTTGCGCACGGTCGGCCATGGGCGGGCCATGCTAGCAGAATCCGTCGTGATCTCGATTCGTTAAAAGGACGATTGGCGACGAACGGGCAGTCCGTCACACTTGAGAGTTGGAATGCGCTGTGGCGGGGGCTCGGGTTACGCGTTCTGAGATCGCCTTTCTGAGATGGCCGCGAGGATGGAGATCCGGATGCAAAAAAACTACCTGCTGTTGATTGGCCTTCTGACCGGATGTGATGGGCTGTGGCAAGGCCTGAGACAGCCGGTGACGGAGAACTGCGTCATCAATCCCGCCACATGCGGGCAGGGTGAAGTCTGTAACAGCAGCAGCGAGGTGTGCGAACCCGCCGCGAATTCACAGGCCGACATGGGCGGCGGGGCAGGCTGTTTGCCGACGGAGTTCTGTTGGCAAAGCCCGCTTCCACAAGGCAACTCCTTGCGCAGCGTGTCGATGCTGTCTGCCACGAGTGGATGGGCGGTGGGAGACAGCGGGAGCATCTTGCAGCTTGGCACCGTGGGCTGGCAGGCGATGGCGAGTCCCACCAAGAACCACCTGTATGGCGTCGCGGCGATCTCTGCCACCCAAGCGGTCGCGGTCGGTCAGTCTGGCACGATCTTGCGACTCGACGGTGGCAAGTGGACTGCCCAAAGCTGCAACACCCAAGTGACGCTGCGCGGGGTCCACGCGGTCTCTGGGAGTGATGTCTGGATGGTCGGCGACCAAGGTACCGTACTGAGGCTAAACGGTAGCACGTGCTCAACGGTGAATAGTGGGACTGTCGAGCGACTGCAATCGATCGATGCGGTGGATGGATCGCACCTGTGGGTGGCTGGAGGTGGCGGGACGATCCTCTTTTACGACGGCAACGGATTTCGGGCGCAGCCGAGCGGAACCAAAGAAGAACTGCGTGGAATCTACGCTGCGACCGCCACCGAGGCGTTTGCCTGTGGGACACGCGGCACTCTGCTCCGTCATCTGCTCGGGAACTGGAGCTCTGTTAGCCTGGGCACTACCCAGTCACTCGAAGCCGTCCATGGCAGGCTCGCAGATAACGTTCTTGTGACTTCAGCCAATGGCAGCGTCTATCACTTCGATGGCGCGACTTGGAAGCTGATTCCTTCGGGTACCAAGTACGGACTGGAAAGCGTCTTCGTGACCGCCACCGATTCGATCTTGGTCGGCAGCTTCGGAACCATCCTCCACGCGAATTGCTAGATGGGGCGTCGTGGCTACCTGCTCCTACCTGAGGTGACCCCAGCGGTTTCCTGGTTGCGGCAGCAGCGGTACGGAAGACGACCTTACGCTGCGCAACGTGATGTGGAGTGGATGCTGGGTAGAGTGCGTGTGGGCAGCCCGGCGCTAATACCTGATCGATACTTGGGCAATCTGCTGTATCCTAAGCGCCGCAAAAAGCTACGCTCACACGAGGAGAACTTTTACCATGGCGAATCCCCAGGTCTATTTCGATATCACCATCGACGGCAAGCCCGCTGGACGCATTACCTTTGAGCTGTTCGCGGACGTAGTGCCGAAGACCGCCGAAAACTTCCGCGCTCTGTGCGTGGGTCACGAGGCCGGCACCTACGCTGGTAGCTCATTCCACCGTGTCATTCCGCAGTTTATGCTGCAAGGCGGCGACTTCACCAACCACAACGGCACCGGGGGACGCTCGATCTACGGCAACAAGTTTGCCGATGAGAACTTCCAGCTCAAGCACGACCGTCCGGGCCTGCTCTCGATGGCCAACGCCGGTCCGAACACCAACGGCTCTCAGTTCTTCATCACCACCGTGGTGACGTCGTGGCTGGATGGCAAGCACGTCGTGTTCGGCAAGGTGACGGACGGTATGGATCTGGTGCGGAAGATTGAGGGACTGGGTTCTGCGAGCGGCAAGACTGGCGCCAAGATCGCCATCGCCAAGAGCGGCCAACTGTCCTAGGGACTCTGCTCCCGCAGGAAGGGAATCCGCTTGCACAGTAGGGGGACTGTGTAGCGGATTCCTTCTGCCGCTGACCGCCTAGACGGCACCCACACGCTGTTTGAAGAACTCGATGACGCGGCGCTCGGCACGCTTGGTCGGTCCTTCGGGATCGTCATCGCGGAGGCTAACAGTCAGAACGGAATGGGGCGGCGTACCTTGGACGGACAGTCCGTCTTTGGCATCGATCTCGATGGCCTCGAAGCGGTCGCCGAAGGTCTTTTTGTAGTTGGCGAAGCGTTCGTCGGATACAAACGGATCGCCGTAAAAGCGTAGTCCGATCATCGACAGGTCTTCATCGACAAAGCGGCGCTTGGCGCAGGCAATCTCCTCTGCGGAGACTCCCAGGGCGGCCTTGCGAGCCGCGCCAATTCCCAGTGGTAGCGATGGCTGGGACAGCACCGGTGCCACCACCGCCGGCTCGGTCATCATCGCCAGCGCGAAGTTGCCGGTAAAACACATACCGACCGCTCCTACGCCGCGCCCGCCGCACTCTGCATGCACCTTACGTGAGAGCGCGCGCAGCCAGTCCACAATGGGACTCGATTGATCGGTGGCCCAGGCCCGAAACTCTCGCCGGATACAGACGTTTTTGAACATCTCCTTGGCTACATAGGGAATGCTCACCCGACGACCCGCTTCGCCAAACAAGTGAGGCAGAAACACCGTCATTCCTGCCGCTGCCACCCGATCCGCAAAGCGAATCACCAGTGGATGGAGACCCGGAATCTCATGCATCACAATGACGCCCGGACCCTGGCCACGTCGATATACGGTGCGGGTATAGCGTCCGTCATCGAACTCAAAACGGGAGTATTCCTTGAGCGCCGCTTCATAGGACATTGCTGGATTTCCTTATGCTGACACGATACCCGGTGCGCGATTGACAGTCGAGCTTGCCTGGAAGCGTGGCGGTGATTCGTCAGACTTCGACGGAGCTACAGGATGGCCCTAAGATCCTCGGCTACGCCTGCAAG
>CALLYL010000291.1 GCA_937859535.1 uncultured Myxococcales bacterium | reverse complement strand
AGTCACCGTCCACAGTAGGTGCCGCTGTTTCCTCCCGGCGGTATGTGGTTCGAGGCGGAAACATGTTGTCATCCTTTGTAGTGGCACGAAATGCGGCACGGCGTGGCCAACCCGCCGATGCCGTTTCTCCAATGGTCGGATTTCGGTGCGCACGATCGATCGGTCCGCCTTGATTCGCACGTTACGGAAGCCTTCCGCCCACCGTAATGATCGGTTGAGTCAACGCATGAACCGGAGTGTCTGTATGCGCCGTTTTCTGCGCAGCGCAATTTCCAATTCCCACTGCAAACGTCGTCAGCAAGATCACTCCGGCCCCCGCAACGCCGAACACCCAGCGCGATGGAGATCGAACTTTGTGAACTCCCTCTTTTGCACTGCTTGAGTTGATTGTCGATGCAGAAGTGTCCATTTTGGCCGCGCTCAGACTCTCGTCGTCGATTTGCGGCGAAGACGTGATGACCTGTGTCTCAGTGCTGGTGATTGCTGAGACTCGTTCCGTTGAGCGGGACTCAATCGATACTTTGCCGGGATAGCGTTCCGATTTCTGAACCGGCTCTTCCGCCCAAGCATGAGACGCAAATAGCACTACGATCGCGACAAAACAACAGACACTGCGTAGGACCGGACGACACAGAGAACCCATGAAGCATCTCCTTCATCTGTAAAGAGCCAGCACATCGCTGATATCTCGCCTCTGGAGCAAGTTTCCTGCCAGCAGACAGCTCCCTCTTGGTTGGTGCTCTGGGTTCATCGTTGTCGACGGAGATGGTGTCCCTCCACTACCTGGCTTGCCCTGCCTTCAATCCCCTCTTCATGGCTTCTAGTTTGCTTCAAATTTTGGCCGCACCGAAGCATTCCTTCTGCGACATGTCGGTCTAGACCTTTCTTCCCAAAATGCTCACCTGAAAGGTTCCAAAATGCCTACAATGTTGACCCATTATGAGTAACGATCTCGGCCTCTCCATCGTGAGCGTATTGATGCTTGCCACGATGCTGGGCTGTCATCGAGAGGCGAGCACCTCCCAGGTTGAGCGTGGTGCTACGCCGATTGCGGCAGAGGTGAGCGAGCCGATCCTTGCGAAGGGATGGCCAGCTCCGCAGGTCACCTGGGAGATCGAGAGCGTACCTCCGAATGCCACCGTCCTTGATCTGACGTCCAATCAGGCGCTCGGACAGACTCCGTGGCGGCTCCAGCAGTCTGCGGGCCAACAGACCAGAAAAGTACGGATAGAAAAGAGTGGCTATGAACCGCTCGATCTAGAACTAAGTCTCGACCGCAGTGAAAAACGCATGCTGGTGCTTCGCCTCCATATCTTGTGACGAAACAGCACCTGCGCCAGTGGGGTTCCCTGATTCCTGGATGAACCAGAATGGGGTTTCTATTCTATCGCTGAACCGAATCATTCCTTTGGGGGGGATTGAAAGATGGGTCACGCAGCTACTGCTAGAATACCAAACGCGCTACGCAACCTGTTGCTCACCGTCGCCTTCTGTTCGGGTTGCACCGAAGGAGACGTGACCACTCAGCAGGATCCACGGAACCTGGTCAAAGTCCACGTGAACGGAGTGGATACAGACATTGTCTCGGTCGTACCTTCTGTGACACTCAATGGCCGGATGTTGAAGCTCTTGAACCAGGGCCAGCCTATTGATGCTCTGTCCCAAAAGGAAGAGGATGGTAGCTTCCTTTTCTCGCTCGAACTACCAACAGATGCCAGTGGGAAGCTGGATGTCCAGTTGGATGGGCAGACCGAGTACGGCTACACCCGAGCAACCGGCAACGCTCAGATTGTGATCGATCCCGGAGAACTCAAAGAAGAGACCGTCACGCTGAACCGGGACGAATTTTGCAGGCTGGGTTGGTGTCAGGAAAGCCCACTCCCCCGGCAAGATACCATCACCGCGCTGTGGGCGTTCTCGGAGGACTCTGTCTGGGCAGTAGGACACCATGGACGATTCCAGTCTTGGGATGGCAAGCGTTGGCGCAATCAGGAACCGAATCCACTGTCCTTCCTTAGCAATGGCGAAGACCTGCTCAACCATCAGTTGACAGGAATGTGGGCCTTCTCGCCATCCGATGTCTGGGTGTCATCCAGATCCCACTCTACGGCGCATCATTTTGATGGGACGGAGTGGACGTCATACCCGATGAGCACGGGCGTCCGTCGCCTGTGGGCTTCTGGGCCAAACGACATCTGGGGAGTGAGTAACGGAGGTGCCGTTCAGCATTTCACCGGGGTCAAGTGGGAGTCCGTGACATCGCCAACTTCGAATTTCTTATGGGGTGTAGCAGGGAGTGGGAGCAGCGATGTGTGGATAGTCGGAGAAGAGGGTGACGTGCTCACCGGGGCGGGTTCCTCGCTGAAGATGCTCCCAGCCAAGGCCAGCACCTCGATGCATGCGGTGTATGTGGAGGGACCAACAGGACGAATCTGGGTCGCGGGTCGCTATGGCCGGATTGAGTTCTGCGAGCGCCCCTGCACGGCCTGGATTTCGGCAGGCCCTCCAGATGTTACCAGCGACTTCTATGACATCGCTGGCACCGGACCGAGTGATATCTGGGCGGCCGGTGCGGATGGTATGGTCTGGCATTGGAATGGCGTGGCATGGACAGAAGTAAAGACTGGGGTCACGTCCACACTGTATTCCATCTTCATCCGCACTCCCAATGACATCTGGTTTTCTGGAGATGGCGGTACGGTGCTGCACTGGAACGGTCTGTCGATGCGGACCCTGTCGGGCGGAATTCCGACCTTCAATGACATCTGGGGAAGTGCTCCCGACAACCTGTGGGCCGTGGGTGTTGCTGGAAGCATCTACCACTACGATGGCAAAACGTGGCAAGCCGCGAAGTCAGGAGTCTCTACTGAACTGACCAGCGTTTGGGGCAGCTCTGCCCGTGACATCTGGGCGGTCGGTAGTGAGGTCATTCTGCACTACGACGGCAAGTCCTGGGAGCGACCCACCGGAAACCAGAAGCCGCAGGCGATACCGACGGATCGACCTGTCGTGTGGGGCACCGACCAGGCCAACGTCTACATCGCACTTCGGACTGGCAACTATATTCGATATGATGGCACCACTTGGAGTGGCGAGCTCGACTCCGGTCTGGGAGCAGACATCCGCAGCATGGACGGTACAAGTCGTGCGAACGTCTGGGCGCTGGCTTACGGGGGCAAGGTAGCGCGCTGGGATGTCGGTGCCCAAACCTGGGTCAATCGTTCGCTGCCATTTGCCGTTACCGGGCAACAGCAGATTCGCGTCTTTGCACCCGATGATGTCTGGGTGAATGGCAACGGCCCCGCTCAAACCTATCGCTTTGATGGCACGACCTGGACGCGAATGGATCAAACTGGTCTGCTGTACGGAGCGATCTGGGGCAGTTCTTCCCAAGACGTTTGGCTAGGGGGTTCTTCGCAAACCCTGAGTCACGTTGAGTTCAACGGCACGACCACTAACTTCAGGCATCTTGAAAACGGAACTCTTGCCACGAACCTTGGGACGGGCGACCAAGCACTAAACAGAATTCGCCGATTCTTTGGGTCCGACAAATTCCATGTGTGGGCGGTCGGCGATGGTGGCTTGATCATGCGTCTTCAAAACTAGCTCGGATCGGTGCTCATGGCCGACTCGGTGCCCCGCCGGCCGCGCAGCAGGCCGGTAAGTCGGTAAGTGCGCGGTGCGGTGAGCGTGGCGGTGGTGTACTGGATGATCTCGTTGCCCAGCATTGCGGCATTGCCGCCGTTGAGCACAGCCAGCTCGGTAAGGCTGGATAGCTCAAACCCGGCCGGCAGAGTGACGGTTACGCCGTTGGCTTGATCAAATACATTGCCGCCCGACCAGCTGCCGAGCACCGTTGTTGCCGTGCCGATAACTGCCGAGTTGGACACCGGCTGCAGCTCGGCCCAGGTGGCGCCGGCATCGGTGGAGGTGTAGAGCATGGCGCCCGACCAGCCCGGCAGGTAGCGGCCCATGGCCACGTAATAGCCGGGGCCGTCGTCGGCATCGCGGAGCAGCGGGATATCCATCAGCTCCAGCCGCGTCGGCCCAGCCAGGCTAACCGACTGCGCCGGGACGGCAAGCAGCGAGGCAGCAGCCGGGGCGGCTTGGTAAATGGCGCCATCGTCAAACACGGCCTCGATGTTGCGCAGCAGGCCTTGATCGTCGATTTTTGTGATGCGCACGTTGTAAGTCGCATCCGGCCCCACGATCTGCACAGGGTCGGATGCCTTGAGGCCGGCGTACTGGATGCCTACTGCAAACTTGACGGTTTTGCGCGCAGTGAAGGCATCCCACAGCAACACGCTTGCTGCGCGGGCCGCTTGGGCATCGGTCATGCACACGGCCAGCTCAACGCGGGAGACGTTGGACGCCGGGGCGATGGGCCACAACTGGCCGGATGTGGAGAGCCGATTGCGGCGGTCGGACTGGCTGGCGATCTGGTAATCAGCGGCCGGGCTGGGGTAAGCCACGGTTACAACCGTGGGTAGCTCGGTTT
>CALLYL010000290.1 GCA_937859535.1 uncultured Myxococcales bacterium | reverse complement strand
GCAGCCTGACGCCGATTACACTGTCCCTGCTCAAGCAGCTAGGCACACCGCTTGAGCACTGACCCACTGCTGGAATCCCACGATGCGCAGCCTGACGCCGATTACACTGTCCCTGCTCAAGCAGCTAGGCACACCGCTTGAAACGACGCAGTTCCAGGCGTTGTGTCAGCGCATTGCGGACTGTGAGGAACCAGCAGCCCTGAGCTCCCTGCTCCCTTATCTGCTGGACGAACGGGCGGAGCGAGCCCACGCAGCTCGCCAAGCGGCGCAGCGCCTTCTTGATCACACACGCATGGAGGAACTGGGCTGGCTCGAGCAGGAACTGCGCTCGCGAAGTCGCGAAGGCCTGTACTACTTCGATGCATCCTCGCTGTCTGGACGATGGAGAAACCTCCACGCTGGAACGCTGGTGCGGACCAGTGGTGAGCCGGGCTTCTTTGCGCTGCTCGCGGTTTCATCCTTTCATGACAATGGCTTCGTACGCGAGATGGCGGTGCGACTGCTGGATGGCTGCGCGGATGGCCGCGAACTTCCCTACTTGCTGCTCCGGACAAACGACTGGGTTCCGGTAGTGCAGCGCGCCGCATATGCAGCAGTACGTCGGCGGGTTGTTCCTGCCTACGCCGAGCAGTTCCTGCGCAACATTGCACTGTGTGACAGACTCGGCACCCAGCGGCGCAATGACCTCCGCTCGCTGCACGAAGCCATATGGACTCTGTTACGCAGTTCGGAAGCACGCTCAGCACGTCAGGCAGCATTCACATCCGCTGAGCGCCGGGTGCGGCGCGCCGCTTTCTTGCTTTCCGCCGATTCCGATGACGACCTCCGCACGGTCATTCTCTCTGCGCTACGCAGCGATGACCTATGGATACGGATCTGGGGTGTCCGCACGAGCCGACAACGACTGTATGGAGCGGCACTCCGAGAGACGTTGGGGCAGGCACGCGGTGATCGCAGCATCCCGGTCCGACGCGAAGCTCTGCTTGGCTTTGTCTCCGACCATCCCGAGCTGCTGGTCAGCCTGCTCGATCCATCGCCGAGCCTGCGCGAGATGGTGCGCTACTACCTACGCAAGAGCGCCAACCTCCAGTTTGCGGATGTCTATCACGCACGCATTCAGGCCGAGGCAACCGGCGCAACAGGTCCGGGTGACAGCGTACGGTTGGCGATTGCGATCGCCGGTCTGGGCGAGACAGGAACCAAGACCGATGCCGACTCGCTGACACCCTTTGTCCGCGACGTCCGCCCTCGAGTTAGACAGGCTGCCCTCGGTGCAATCGGACGGCTCGATGCAGAGGGGCATTTTCACACGCTGACCGCAGCGCTTGGCGATTCCTCGCCACGTGTCGTCAAGGTGGTGCTGCAAGCCATGGGATCACGAAAGACGCTGGCCCAGCGCGACATCCTGAACGCCTATGAGTCGCAGCGAAATCCGCTGTGTCGCCGTCACCTAGTGCGGGCGATCGGAGCACTGGCTCGCTGGACCAGCATCGTGGGACTTCTCCGTGCTTGCGAAGACCAGGATCACGCGGTGGCCGAAGTGGCTATGCGGCAGGTGCCCAAGTGGTGTGCGGCTGCGAATTATTCTCGACCGACTGCTGCAGAATGCTCGGCGGTGCTCCGATTGCTCTCGGTTTCTTCGCTACCGACTCCGCAGCGCAGCAGGGTGCAGGAAATCGTCCAAGAATGGGACAGATAGCGGCTTGGGATCGGATAACAGCCAAAGGGGATGCCGAGATTTCTTACTCGTTGCAGAGCGCGTGCCCAGAGTCCCATCCACCAGTGGCCGATGAGGAAAGGAACTCCCAATCATAGGCACCATCACGGAGAGCGAATCGAATCACGCCAAACGTGTTCTCGATTCGGACCTCGCTGTTGGGTTTCGGTGTTCCAAATGGGTAGGGAGTGGCCCCTCCGGTGCCGACCACAAACTCCCGAATGCCGTGCCGAGCATCGGGGGTCGCATCGACAGCCTGCGGAGCAAATCGCTCGTAGCCGTGATCGTGTCCCGACAGAACCAGATCGGTACCGAACTCTTGGAGGGTCTGCCAGATATCAGCCATCTTGGGGTCGTTGCCATGCACGCTAGAGCTGGAAAAGACAGGATGGTGCCAATACGCCATGGTGCAGCGCTGACCGCGATGCGCCGCCAGGTCTGCCCGTAACCACTGTTCCTGCGCCGATCCAGAAAACGCGTCGATGTTGCTATTGAGAGAGATGATGTGCCAAAGGCCCAAGTCAAAGGAGTAGTAGCCACGACGTTCGGGGCCAGCCAGCGCACCAAAATAGGTAAAGTATCCGTCGGCGGCCGGCGTTTGATACTCGTGGTTGCCGGGTGTCGGGTACGTGCGCTCACGGAAGGCACCCCACGTCGGACCGTAACAGTCGCGATACTCATCGATAGAACCGTCGGCATAGGCGTTATCGCCCAAGGTGAAAACCGCCGCCGTCGGGTTTGTGCCAATCAGTGCGCTGGTGCCAACTGCTGCACTTTCCGAGGCAGGCCGAGCACCGCAAAGCGCGATGTCACCGGCACCAATGAACCAGGCAGGGACTCCAAAGCCTGCTGGGGTGCTATCGGCACAGCCTGCCAGTAAACCGATGCAAAGAACTGCCCAGGGAACTTCACGCATTGGGGGAGACCTCCTACTTAGAGGGAAGGAAACCCACCACGGGAGGAGGGATTGAAGCTGAGAATGTGGGACGAAGAGCTACCAACCGCTGAAGATCTTCTTGGCACCGGAGGCCAGTCCACCAAGTGCCTTGCCGGCACCACTGGCGATGTTGCCAACGGTCTTGGCTGTTCCTTTTGCAAACTGACCGACTGGGCTGTCTCCAACGGCTTTCACCGCACCACCCACAGCACCACCGACCGCCGAGGCAGCATTGCTGGCAAACTCACCGATCTTCTTGGCACCGCCGTCCTTTAGCCAGTGAGCGGCCCCCGCAGCGAGATCTCCACCGATGCCAATCAGTCCGGCCCCGGGGATGGGCAGTCCACCAGCGATGTTCGTCAAGGTGTGGAAACCCTCGATGACCGCACCGCCGACGTCGCCTTTTTTAAACGCCTGGTACGCCGACTTGCCACTCTCAAAGGCCGACAGCGCTGCCGTCGCCATGTTGAGACCGGGAAGGATCTTGCCAGCAAACTTACCAACAATCTTGGAACCACCCGCGACTGCTTCTTTTTCAAGCAGACCGCCGAGCGGACCCGCAAGCAGCTTCTCGCCACCCTTTTCCAGGAAGCCATGGAGCGGCTTGAGCACCGAGCCGGCCTTCTCGGCAATCATTGACTCTTTGAGCAGACCGCCCGAGAGCTTCTCGATCATCCCGGCACCGGGAACGCCCTCGGTGATCACCTTCCCGATCGTGTTGGTGATGTTCGAGAATTTCTCGGGAAGCGAGATCAGGCTCTTGAGGCCACCGACGCCAGTTTTGGCCATCCCGACGGCCTTGTCGACGCCGTCTTTCTCTTCTTCCTTGCCGTGACCACCTTCGCCGCCGTGACCATCCTTGCCCTTCTCATCGCCAGCGAAGAGTTCCTTGATGGCTTTCATACCAGCGACGCCGGTGCCCTCAAACTCCTTGAGGCTGCCCTTGCCGTGCATCAGATCCCAGGCACCTTTGGCACCCTTGAAGATGTCAAAGCCCTTCTTGAGAGGAGAGAAGCCCTTGCCGAGCTCTTTTCCGCCAGCGATAAGATGCGACAGCATGCCCTTCTCGCCACCCATGACGTCTTGGGCACCGTGCATCAGACCACCGCCGATGTGTCCAATGCCGTCCATCAGGCCGTGCCCGATGTCTGCGCCCGCGTGCATCATGCCGTGCATCGCGCCACCGGCGAGATCGCCAGCGGCCGCACCGAGGTGCCCATGGCTGGCATCTTCCCATGCGTGGTGGGCACCGTCTGCGACATCATGTGCGTAGTCCATCGCACCGTGCGCCACCCCACCGGCCATGTCTCCGATGCCATGACCGATGCCGCCCATGACATCACCGGCACCGTGCATCATTCCGCCGAAATGACTCCCAGCGGCCTGACCCATCTCGCCGATTCCACCCATCAGGTGCCCCGGCGCTTCAACAATGGAGGAGAAGAAGGACATGCAATGACCCCTTACAAAATCGAACTACTTCGATTATCGGAAGGTGTATTGCAAAGTTTCCAAGGTTTGTTCTCGACAGAGAACGCGGTCAGGCAGGTGGCAGGCGGTGATAGGCCAGCCGCGCAAAAACCACCATCGCGACGGCAGTGACGCTATCCAAGACAAAGATCGCCAAGAACCCTCGGTAGTGCAGCGCCACGAAGTACACACAGAGATAGCCGATAGCGCTAAAGCCCTTGAGGAACACCAGTGGGACCAACACCACGTAGTATTTTCGAAGGTTCCAGAGGATAAGCCCGCACATAAACGCCAGGGTCATGACGTTGCCCGCCGCAAGCACCCTCCACATCAAGCCAAGCTCTCCCGCTCGCAGCGGATAGAGTCCGTCTCCAAGCGTCCGTCCGACCTCCTCGAACCGATCGACTGCGAAGTTTGGTGCAAGTAGATACGCGAGCGCTGGAATCGCGAAGTTCAGGACCAAGATCAGATAGACCAAGCGAAACGGGAGCCAGTCTTTCTCGGAACGACCATCAGCGTTGCTCATGGGGAGGACATACCGCGCTGCCGACAGCAGCCGCAACCAGATCGCATTTGTTGCGCTACCATGCCGTACTTTTGTCAGGTTGAGTCCCACATGGAAGGAATCGTGTTAAGAAGGCGTATGCGAGCACACTGGGCAACCATTCTCGGGCTGATTTTCGCTGGGTGTTCGTCGGTCAATGGCCATCCGCTCAAGCTCATGACGCAGGTTGCAACGCCATGCAACCCAACCAAAGACCCAGGCTGTCATCCGGTCTACGTTTCGTGTGAGCAGCTCGATCTTCGGGAGCTGACCTTGCGGGTCGGGGTCTTCGATTCCGAAAACACCACCGTCACATGCCCACCTGAGCTGGTCAACGGCCCCGTCACCGTACAGGTGAGCTACCGAACCGGCGAGCCGTTCTACATGATCGACACAGACTTTGTCCGCGAAGGCTTGACGCAGAACGTAAGCGCCGGGCCGTTCTCAGAGTCCGACCCAGAGTGGCAGATGCTGATTCGATAGAGGCTCTTGATTAACCGCGCAAAGTCTCAGATCATGTTGAGGTGAGTAGAACCCCAGTGCGGCAAGGGGAGGAGTCGGGAGGATCGGATTCCGGCGACTCATCTCCCAGCTCAACGATGTCGTTGCGCCAGGGCGGACCCGCACCATCAGATAGCGGGGACGAGTCGAGCCTTGCCAGTGCCCCTTCTAGTAGCAAGCGCCAGCAGTCTTCCTCTCGAGACAGAGATGCTCGTGCCAAAGAATCGAGCGATGAGAAAGATGCACGGATCGGTCAGCGGTTCGGTAAGTACAAGCTGACCAGACTGATCGGACTCGGGGGTATGGCCCAGGTTTATGAGGCGGAAGACACGCTTCTCAACCGTCGGGTTGCCGTAAAGTTTCTGACCGAATCGCGCCGCCAGCAGTCTACAGCGGTCGAGCGCTTCATCAACGAAGCCCAGGTCGCGGGCCGTCTGAATCATCCCAACATTATCGCGATCTACGACATCGGCTTCGAGCACGACACGTACTACATCGCGATGGAGCTGCTCAATCCGGGCTCCGCAGGCTCCTTTGTAAAGCAAAAGGGGCGCATGACGTGGGTCGAAGCAGCCCAGACGATCATGCAGTGCTGTAGTGCGCTCGACGCGGCCCACAAGGCCGGGATCATCCATCGCGATATCAAGCCCGATAACATTCTGTGTTCACCGGCGGGGACCGCCAAGCTGGCGGACTTCGGACTCGTCAAAGAGCTGCACATCGATGACAACGCTGGGCTAACGCAGTCCGGTGTGGTGGTAGGCACGCCACTGTTCATGAGTCCTGAGCAGTGTACGGCGCAGCCCCTCGACCCACGCAGCGACATCTACTCTCTCGGCTGCACGTTCTATGCACTGCTCACCGGCAGTCCACCATTTCCGACGGGAAGCGTGCCGCAGATCATGCTGCAGCACTGCAAAAGCAAGGTGCCCGATCCGCGTGTGCTGGCCCCCGATGTGCCCGAAGCAATCGTCCGCGTGGTCGAACGCTCGACCCACAAACGTCCCGAGGAGCGATATCAAACTGCAGCCGAAATGCTGGCAGCACTGACGGTGGTGCTCGAAGAAGCGCCACGGCCCACCTTCGAATTCTTGGTTTTGGGTGCCGCTTCGCGACCTGGAACGAGACAGCGCGGCAACGGAGCAGCTCGTCTGCGCAGCGAGAGTGGACCGAGGAGCCCGGACTCACATGGAAGCCCCGGTGGCAACAGACTCAACGAAGGAACGTCCACACCGAACAACGAGCCCGGGGCTGAGGCACAGTCGAAGAGCGCGAGCAGTCTGTCGCGTCGAGCAGCACTGTTCGGTGGCATTGGTCTGCTCGCTGCGGCAAGCGGCATCGCCTGGTGGCGTTTGCGTGGACCCAGTGCCTCTGACGGTGGCAAGCAAACCCAAGGCAGTGCCGGCACTACCAAAGAACCGCTGTACGTGGGCGTCCTCAACTCGCTCTCTGGACCGCTATTCGACAGTGGCCGCCCAGTCATCGATGCGACCTTGCTAGCGATCGAAGAGCTCAACAGTCACGGTGGCGTACTCGGTCGACCGATCGAAGCGATCGTGGCAGACGGCAAGAGTGACAATGCCACCTTCGCCAAAGAAGCCGAGCGCCTACTCGTCGAAAAGAAGGTGCTCACGATCTTTGGCGGCTGGTCGCCGTCGAACCGCCGCACGCTCAAGAAGATCATAGAAAAACACAAAAGCCTGCTGATGTTCCCAGCCCGAGATGAGGGCATGGAGGACTCCGAGTACATCATTTACTGCGGTAGCACTCCGAATCAGGTGGTAAGCCCAGCGATTCGTTACTTTGTCGAGCAGGGTGTGCTCAAGCGGCTGTTTGTGATCGGTACCGATGGTCTGTCGTCGAATATCTCGGCACAGCTCATGCGGGATGGGCTCAAGGCATTCCCGTAGGTCAGTGCGGTTGGGGAACACTTCGCGCTCTTAGGTGAGACGGGC
>CALLYL010000289.1 GCA_937859535.1 uncultured Myxococcales bacterium | reverse complement strand
TACCACCCCGTAAACTACAAATTCTCGACGGGAATGTAGGATTTGGCTAGACAGACGTGAAACCCGAAAACATCCTGCTTACCGAAAGAGACGGCAAGGCCGATTGGGTCAAGGTGCTCGACTTCGGTGTCGCACGAATGGTCGGAGAGCCACCGGTGACGGGGCATGGTCAGATTTCGGGTACGGCGGAGTTTATTGCTCCCGAGCTGCTGATCGGTGACGGACAGGTGACACCGGCGGGTGACCTGTACGCGCTGGGCATTCTGTTTCACGATGCGATCGTCGGACGGCCACCGTTTTCGGGGAAGCTAGAGGTGGTGCTGCACCAGCACATGACGGTCCATCCGCCCCGGCTACTCGCCCGCTATGCCGATCCGATGATCCCGCCACAGCTCGACGATCTGGTGGCGCGACTGCTCCTCAAAGATCCGCAGCAGCGGCCGACGGCGGCGCAGACCGCACGTGAGCTGGAACAGATTCTGACAAATCTGGTCGAGCGGATGAGCGTTCAAGGCGCGCTTGCGGAGCAGCCCACGCAACTGCTGCAAATGCTGGAGCGTCCCACGCAAGCGCTCATGCCCATCGAGCGCAAGACCACCGTGGTCGAGCGTCCGGCCCGTCCGACCCAAGTGGTGGGGCGCGAAAACTGGCCGACGCAGCTTATCCCTCAGTTGAGCAGTCAACCCAAGCCGGAATCGACTCCATCGAGCAAACCTGAGTTGGCAGATGCCGACCGCATGGCGCGAGAGCTGTTCGCACAAGGGGTCGAGCTGGCGGATCGGATCTGCACCGGGTCTTGGCCGACTGCGCTCAAGAACCTCGGCAGCAAGGTGGCGGACTGCTACAAGCAGGAAGTCGAGCTAAGCGAGAAGCTGTTTTTGCTGGAAAAGCTGCTTGCGGACAAAGCGGCTGCGTCGGAACAGCACAACGAGCTGCGACAGCAGATCCTCGGCCTGTCGGAGCGGCTTCAGATCGACGCCTCACTGAGCGAAGAGGATCGCAAGCAGCTCCTGTCCGAGCTGGAGCAGAAAGAGAAAGCGTTTTTTGAAGCGGAGACCCGCTGGCGACGGCTGCCTCCGACTTCACCGGAATCACTGCGACGGCGAATTGCCGATGTCCGTCGCGATCGGGTGCGAGCGCAGATCCTGTTCGTGCGTCTCATCGTCGAAATGCCAACATCAGGTTCCCTCTTGGCGCAGCGCGATCAGCTCGCCTTGCGGCTGGCTGAAATCGACAACCCCAAGCGCTCGGGCCCCCAGGGAGCGGTAACAAAATAGGGCGCGGGGATGCTCATTCCGCTCAGCTTGGCCGTCGTGGCCATCGCCTCGCTGCCGGCCGCTGATATCGCGCCGTCGTCACGCTTTTCTATTGAGCCGTATCTGCAAGATGTGCGGGCGGATTCAGCAGTGGTGGTGTTTACGACCGAAGCGATGAGCGTGGCGCTGGTTCACTACGAGGGGGCGGCTGGGCAAAAAGGGGCGGTGGTGTCAGGCCCGGCGCAGACTCACAAGGTACGCCTGCACGGACTGAGTTCGGGCGTTCGTTATCGCTACACGGTTTCGGTGCGTCGTCAGGGTGACCTCACCGGCGTCGAATCGGTCAGCGAGCCCTCCGAGTTTACGACGATGGCACCGGGGTTGCCGTTTCTGTTTTTGGTCTACGGCGACTGTCGCGATCGTGACTCCGATCATCACTCGGTCGTGCGGGCCATGCTGCGCGAGCGTCCCGATTTGGTTGTTCAGACGGGGGACATGGTCAGTCGGGCTGGTGATACCGGGCAGTGGCGGCGCTATTTTGCCGCAGTCGCTCCGCTCATCCGGTCGGTGCCGATGTATCCGGCGCTCGGCAACCATGAGCTACGCGGTGACCCCGAGGCGTCGCACTTCTTTAAGTACTTCGTGATCCCAGGCGGCACCGTGCCCGAGCGCAAGCGGCGTCCGGTCTACTACTCGTTTCGTTATGGCAATTCGCTGTTTCTGTCTCTGGATGGCAACAGTCCGCTCGACTTTGAGCAAGCGGTGTGGCTGGAGCGTACGCTCGACGATGCTGCGAAGGACTCGACCATCCGCCATCGCTTTGCGTTTGTCCATCAGCCGCCCTATTCGGTGGGGGCCTACTGCGGTAGCGATCGCCTTCAGCGTCGCCTGGTACCGATCCTGCGTCGTCACGATGTGCGGGCGGTGTTCGCCGGACATGAGCACGCCTATCAACATTTGGAGCGCGGCGGCCTGCGCTACTTTGTGACCGGTGGCGGTGGGGCGCCTCTTTACACCCGCAGCACCTCGTGCAACTTCGAGGACGACATGGCCCTGCGGCTGTTCCGCGCCGAGCATCACTATCTGCGAGTCCAGGTGGATGGTGATGCGGCGACGCTGATGGCGATCAGCAAGGACGGCGAGGTGCTGGAGCGGGTGCTGCTTCACGAGCCGGTGGTACCCGATGCCGACTACGGTCCGCCGCTGCCCACGATGGCTGCTGCCCGGAATCCACCTGCGGTGGGGAGCCCCCAGGTGGTGAGAAAACCAACGGCGACACCAGCCGCTTCGCGATTCCGGCCTTCGCTGCCGCAGTTTCTGCTGGTCCTGAGCTCGATGGCGATGATCGTGGGGCTGCTACTGCTTACGGCACCACGGGCGCGGCGCCGCGATGATCTGATGCCCCATGCCAAGCGACGCTGGCGTCGGCATACCTAAGCAGACCCAGCGAGTGACTCCCAGGTGCGAGCGCTCTTCCCAACCACCGGTACCGGCTACCGATTGTTGATGAGCGCTGGCGATTGACATTGATCGTGAAGCGTCGTCTGCTGCGGGCTCATACAGACTTCTGTGCTGAACACCGTGACCTCGGAGGTCGGAATTGAAAGTCCCCCAGCCCATCTCAGCAACGATATCGTCGTTACGTGGCCAGGTTCGCAAGCAGCTCGGCGTTGCGGTCCATGCGTTGGCCCGGCATCTGGATACCCCGAGCCCGCTCGACCAGCCACGGACGCTCGACCAGGTGACGCGCAGCATTGGCGACGACTGGAAAGTGTCGGGGTACTACGACCAGGCCGAACCGGATATGGACAAGGCCTGGAATGGACTGCTGTGGCCACTCCTTGAGGGCTGTGACTTTTCGGTGGTGGTTGATCTCGCCGCAGGGCATGGACGGAACAGCGAAAAGCTACGTCAGCACGCGAAGCAGATCTACGTCGTTGATATCAACCAAGAGAACATCGACTTCTGTCGCAATCGGTTCGCGGGTGACCCCCGGTTTACCTATATTCGGTGCGATGGGCTGACGCTCGCTGGGATTCCCGATCGCAGCGTCAGCTTGCTGTATTGCTTCGACTCCATGGTTCATTTCGATAGCGACACCGTGCGTGCCTATCTGAAGGAATTTCGCCGCATTCTCAAACCGGGAGGGCGCGGGCTGTGTCACCACTCGAACTTCACGGGCCGCCCGGTGGGCGACTACCACGAGAGTCCGCACACTCGCAACTTCATGTCGCGTGAGCTGTTCGAGCACTATTGCGACAAAGAAGGGCTGAGAGTGGTCCGCAGTCGTCTGGTCGATTGGAATGGCGATGCGACGTATACGCCGGCCAGTGAGCACGCAGCCAACCCCACCGACTGCATCAGCATCTTTGAACCGCGCTAGGTTTCGGCTCGCAGACTCTGGACAGAGAACCGCCGGGAGAGGCTGCATAAAGAGGAGCACCGCATGCGCATTTGCGGTGAACCCGGCGTGGAGTGCTTGTCGAAAGAACCAAGGTTCTTCCTTGGACCGAGCGCGAAAATCGTTGTATAGCGTCTCGACTGAACGCTAGCCCTTCTCGCCAGCGTCCCCGTACAAGGAGTATCCCCCTTCATGAGGCCTCGCAAGACGCTACTCTACTGCCTGCTTTCAGGCACGGCTCTGTCGGTGGTGGCCATGAGCTGCGCCGACTATCTGACTGGGCAGATCCTGGAGCCAGACGGTCCGCTACTCGTCACGAAGCTGACTCTGCTCGACAAGACCAGTCGCGATGTCGCGGTGTTTACCGATACCAGCCTGCCCGACTGCAAGCAGTTCCCGGCCGAGTTCTGTTCTGCCGAGGCCAACCGCTCCAAGACCGAGTGCCGGATTTGTTATAACGACGTCAAAAAAGATGCGTACTCGCCGCTGAAGAGCCCGCCGACCCCGGACTCTGGCAGCGACATGCGGGTGGTCTTCAACAAGATTCCGTTCAAGTGGAACGGCTCGTCGTTTTCGCCGGACAGCGTGCCCGAGATGGCACTACGGATCGAGTGCGATGGCTGTCGCGGGATTCCGTCCTACAAGCGGTTGCTCGACATCTCGGGATCGGCGCTAACCTACGACCCGACGGACATTCCCTACGGACCCTCTCTGCGGCTGGTGGTCGATAAGAGCGATCCGCGTTCGGCGCTGGAACCGGAGACGAACTTCCGGGTGTACCTGGATGTTGGTCTGGCTGACCGCAACGACAACCGCGTCGATTGGCAAGCGGCGGCACCGCTCTTGCGCTTCAAGACCGAGCCGATGCGGGTGCTGCGGATGGGTCGTGGTGATGGCACGGCTGATCCGTGGGTCTACGCCTCGACCAAGTTCGGGGACGGCTCGACCGGGAATCCGTACAGCGTTGCTGACCTGCCTCGCGACAGCGCGATCGTGCTGCGGCTCAATGCGTCGGCACATCCCGATCCGCTCGCGATGCTCAAGCTAACGGCTTCGCTGAAGCGGGGTGATGGCACCACCGGAATGGTCGATGTCCTCGTTGGTACCAACATCTGGAAGCAGAACAAAGACGGCTCCTGTGCCCAAGACAACCAGCGCTATCTGTACCTGTGGCCGGATACGCCGGACCTGCGGTGGCCGTCGGGGGCGATTGAGGTCGCGTTCATGCTTCCGGGCGGCTCGGTCAAAGACCTGGGTCAGGTGAGTGGCTTCCCAATCGGACGGCACGCGCTGGCTGCGGACGTCACGGTGAGGGCGCGACTGCTCGCCACCGATGCACCAGTGGGTTACACGGGGTTGCTTACGACGGCGGCCAAGAAGGCAGGCATGGCCTGCACGCAGCCTTCCGACATGGGCACCGTGGGCGACGGCGGAATCACTGATATGGCGGGCGATGGCTCCGCCAAAGATATGTAGCGAGGGACGTAGGCTATGAAGCGAAGTGCGAAGAACCGTCGACTGCATATCAAGCTGTCGAAGACCTTGCTCCTGCCTGTGCTGAGCGCGGTCCCGTTTGTGCCGGGCGTCGCTTGGGCTCAGCTCCAGCTCGGGCAGATCCAGGGCAACATCACCAACGAAGACAATGGCCGACCGCTGCAAGGCGTCACAATTGTCGTCACCGGACCCGCCCTCCAGGGAGAGCAGTCGGAGATCACCGACAAAAACGGCCAGTATCTGATCACGCAGCTCCCGCCGGGCGACAACTACATCATCCGTTTTTACTTCGGTGATGTGGTCGTCGAGCGACCGAACGTGCGGATTGCCCAGAGCAAGACGCTGACGGTCAGTCTGAAGATGCCGACGCAGAAGGGCAAAAACGTCTACGTCGTCAAGGAGCGGGCACCGTCGGTCGATACCGCGACCGCCAACACCGGCGTCGAGATCAGCCAAGAGATTCTGCAAAACACCGCCGTTCGTGGCCGCACGTTCGAGTCGGCGATGAGCTTGGCCCCGGGTTCCGCCGACGTGGCTCCCCGTGCGCAGGCGGGTGGTGATGTCGGCGTCAGCTTCGCGGGTGGCACCGGCAACGAAAACGCGGTCCTGGTCGATGGTCTGAACACGACCGATCTGGGTACTGGCGTCGTCGCCACCCAGCTTCATCAGTATTTCATCAAGGATCTCAACGTCATCACCGGTGGTTATCAGGCCGAATACGGTCGCGCCACCGGCGGTGTCGTCTCGATCGTGACCAAGACCGGTTCAAACGAGTTCCACGGTGGAGTATTCGGTTCGTGGTCGCCCTATCAAGCGACCCCGCAGACCGTGGCCCGACTCGGTGAGGCGCTCGCCTTTCGCAGCAGGCAGTTCCAGCAGTACGACTTCGGCTTCGAGCTGGGCGGTCCGATCGTCAAGGATCGGGTGTGGTTTTATGTCGGCTTCGCACCGACCTTCACCATCAACCGGACGGAGCGGGTGGTTCGTTCGCAGGTCAAGTCGGGAGACAAGCGCACCGATGGTTCGTGGAAGGCGCAGATTGACGCCGACTACCGCGATCCGGACTACCTTTCGTCGGACATTCTGTATAGCCCGTTGCGACCGCTAGCGCTCAAGACCGTCGAAGTGCCCGAAGAGAGCCGTAATCTCGACGAGTACTACCGACTCTACAACTGGATCGCCAAACTTCAGTTCAACCTAAGCCCCGATCACAACATCACCGTGGGCTACATCGGTGCTCCGGAGTTCCGCAGCGAGTACGACGGCTACTCCAATGATACCGACGCGATGAAGATGGATCGGGCGCGCCAGATCCATGACGCGACGGTTCACTACGTCGGCAAGCTGTTCGACCGCAAGCTCCAGCTCGACATCATCTACGGCTATCACTATCAGGGACTTCAAGAGATCCCGAACGCCGAGAACAAGCAGTACCTGCGCTATCGCTCGCCGGCCAACGACCAGGAGCGAGGCGACTTGGCCTTTTCTCTGGGCGACTTCGAGAACATCGGACGCTGCCGGGTCGAGACCGATCCGACGACGCGCAAGACCATCTGGAACCCGTGTCCGGTGACCTCGTATGTGAAGAACGGATTCGGACAGTACAAACCGAATCAAGTCTTGCAGCGGCATGCGGTGCAGGCGTCCGCGACGTTCTACGGCAAGCTGCTCGGTACGCATGGCATCAAGCTCGGCTTCGACTTCGAGGACAACTTAAGCGACAACACCCGCAAGTACACCGGTGTCGACTTCGATCCGAGCGATCCTCAGTCCGGCACCTACAACGGGCGGCTCGCGTTTGAGACCGATGCTTCGGGCACCGCAGTCCGGATTCGTCGCGGGTTTGGCGCGCCCGATCCGCTGGAGGCCTTGATTGCCGAGCGCCTGAGCGATCCGATGGCAGCGCCCCCCGGCAGCGCCAAGGCCCCTGACCTGCCACTACCCGACCCACTGGGTGATCTGATCGCCCAGCATGGCCT
>CALLYL010000288.1 GCA_937859535.1 uncultured Myxococcales bacterium | reverse complement strand
AGTCGCGTGGCGGTCTTCGTGAGGCCGCTGGCGTGTTCGTCGGTACCGGCACCACTACGCTGCGTTATGGTCGTGAATCTGTATCGAGCAAACCCACGCCGCTGCGGATTGCGCTTTTGCGTCCCAAGCAGGTGGTGGTGGTGCGGTTTCTGTCTTCCTACCAAGACAGCTTGCGCTTGTTTGGACTGCGGGCCGTCGACAATGCGGTGCGCGCCCGTGTGCTGGAGGTCGCTCGGCGAGACTACGCGGGGATCAACATCGAGTTTCGTGAAGCGAGTGAGGACTCTGCGCTTCCTACCGATTTTGCTCACTACGCGCAGGTCGATATCGGCGGGCCTGATCCCAATGGGCTTGGCTATCTCGGGTACGACAACACGCCCGGTCGCGACATGCAAAACCGGCGATTGTATGACCGAATTGGTGGGGTCAACGCGGTCACGCAAAACGACGGCTCACCGGGATATGGCGGGGTGTTTGCTGAACAACTCCTCGGGTTTTCGAGCCATCCCGGCAACGTCACTGCCATCAAGTCTGCGTCCGGTGAAGCGGAGCTGTTCGATCGCATCTTTGACCCGCTCCGTCCCGATACCAAGGGAACACCGGCAACCGTGCGCGAGGCCACGCTGCTACCGGCCTTGTCGTCGGGAACCATCTGTCCCGCGAGCAACGATGATCGCTCTCACCAAGTGTCGTGCGCGATCTTTGTGCTCGGCAGCTTGATCGGCACGACGATGACCCATGAGTTGGGGCACAGCCTAGGACTGGCGAATCCTGCCAGTGCGACGGGCTCCTACCACAACCAGGGGAACCTGCGTGGGCGGATCATGAATCCGGGGTCGCTGCGCAGCTTCAGTGAGCGCTCGGAGTTGTCGTCGTCGGGACCGGCGGTGTTCTGCGATACCGACTACGTGTACTTGCGACGGATTCTACCTGGGTCACAGCTCCCACCAGCACTGATGCGTCCGCCTTGTCTGGACACACCAACGATGTGACTGGATCGCGGCCTACTGGCCTGTAAACAGCGGTGGGCGCTTCATCAAAAAGGCACTGACGCCTTCCATGAAGTCTTGTGAGCGGAGCAGCTTCAGTTGGCCGCGCACTTCGTTTTCGAGTGCCGCATCAAAACTGTTTCCGAGTCCGGCGTACAGTGCGTGCTTGATTTCGGCCATGACCAGCGGCGGGCCAGCAGCAATGCGTTCGGCAAAGGCCATGGCATCTGCCTCTGACTCGACAATGCGGTTGAGTAGGCCGATCCGCTGCGCTTCTTCAGCCTCGACGATGTCCCCGGTCAGCATCATCTCAAAGGCGCGACCGAGGCCGATCAGGCGGGGCAGGGTATAGGTGCCACCACCGTCAGGCATCAGGCCTCGCTTGATGAAGATTTCACCAAAGCGAGCACGTTTGGTTCCAACGCGAAGATCACACGCCAGGGCCAAATCGCAGCCAAAACCAGCAGCCACCCCGTCGAGAAATGCAATGACCGGTTTCGACAGCGAGGTCAGTGCGCGGATCGCCGCGTGGAAGTAGTTGCGCATCCGATGTTCGGTTTGCTCGGCGAAGTCGGGACCGCCGGCTTGAACCAAGTGCATCGCGGCTCTGAAGTCTAGCCCGGAGGAGAAGGCCTCACCGCGACCCGTCAGAACGACGGCTCGGATCGTTTCATCAGACCCGGCTGCCTTCAGCTCTTCGACGAGCGCGCTCAACAGTTCGAGAGTGAGTCCGTTTTTGGTCTGCGGACGGTTCATGGCCAGGACGCGAATCGCGCCTTGGGTCGAGACAAGTAGCTCGAGGGTGGGGGCTTGGCTCTGATCGGTGTTCATGGATTGGGGCTCTCGCTGCTACGGGGCGGGGCTTCTGCGACGGCAGATCCGGCCGACTCGCTTCGGTAAAATGCGGTGCTAGTGTAGGCGGCTTTGAGCCTGGGCCACAAGGCTTTGAGCACCGCTGCTGCGGGCACCGCAAGCAGTAGCCCAGCGTAGCCGAGCAGGCTGCCACCGAGTGACAGCGCGAAGATCACGCCGACCGCCGACAGGCCGATTCGTCCACCCACGGCACGGGGTGTAATGAGCAGCGCATCGAGAAGTTGAACAGCGCCAAAGGTCGCCAGCACTCCGAGGAGCGGCGTCGCACCCGCAGTCGACACCTCTAAGAGTGCGACCAGCAGCGCCGACAAAAGGCCAATCATCACCCCGACATAGGGCACAAATGCCAGCAGCCCCGCCGTGCAACCGATGAAGATCGCCAAGGGAATGCCCGCAATCGACAGGCCGATCGAGTACAGCGCGGCCTGGATGATCATCACCGTTAGTTGTCCCCGCAACCAGCTTCCGAGCGCGCCATAGATGTCATCCATGATCTCAATGATGAGCGGCTGATGCCGGGGGGGGATGAGCACGCGCAGGTTCTCTCCGATCGTCGGCATATCCATCAGGAATGACACCGTAAATACGGGCACCAGCAGCACTGCGACCAGGTACTTAAACAGACCGGCGACGCTCAGGATGGCCGTGCCCAGTGCATCTGAGATCTGCCCCATGGCTCCGCGTACCCAATCGGTCAGTTGTGTGGTCAGCAGCTTCAACCAGTCGCCGATGCTGGTGGCTCGGTACTTGAATATCTTGCTTAGTAGTGGCAGCACCTTGCGATCAATCAGCCCTTGGTAACTGGGGAGTTGGGCCGAGAATCGCTCGATCTCACTGCGGACGAGATAGGGGATGGTCAGGCTTACCGCCGTCAGCAGCCCGAGCATGATCAGCAGCATCACGCCGACCGCCAACCAGCGTGGCACTTTCCGCTGCTCCAGCGCGGTCACCGATGGGTTGAGAAGGAACGCGAGCACCAGTGCCACCGACACTGGGGTGAGCACCAGCGACAGCCGGGACAGCACCGACCAGGCAATGACGAGCAGCGTTAGGTAACAGAGCACCCGGAAGAGCAGTAGGCTCAGACGGCGATCATCGAGCATGGGGCTTGCCTCGGACGGCTAGAGCAAAAACATATAGATGGCGACGGCGATCGCGCAGGTGAACACAAACACGGTACCGGCAAGCAGGATCGTAAAGAGCATCTGCCTCTTCTGGAGCTTTCTTTCCATCGCCGCTTGACTGATCACTGCGGTGCGCACCGCCTCATCAAGCCTTCCCGTCGCTGCGTACGGATCGATAAAGACCTCAGGCATCTTCGGGGGCGGCGCGCCTTCTTTGATGCTGCGTAGGCTTTGCATCAGCAGTTCGGCCCGTGGTCGTCGCTGTGGCTCTTTTGCGAGCAGTCGCTCGAACAGGTCGGTCAGCGCGGATGGAACATTTGGCAACAGAGGCGCGGGCTGCGTGGTGTGGGCAACCGCCAGCTCGGCAAAGGTCCGACCGGTAAAGGGTAGTCGGCCCGATAGCAGTTCGAAACCCAGTACGCCGAGTGCATAAATATCCGATGGGGGACCGAGGTTGCTTTCACCACGAAACTGCTCGGGAGACATATACGCAGGCGTTCCGAGCAGCGCACCGGTCATCGTCAGTTTCTCAGCAGCATCGAGAAACTTGGCAACTCCAAAGTCAAGCACGACTGGATAGTTGGGATTGCCATCTCGCTCGATGATCTGGATGTTTTCCGGTTTGAGGTCGCGGTGCACGACGCCTGCCCGATGAGCTGCCGACAGCGCATCCGCGATACTAATCAGGATCGCCATGGAGATGTCGTAGCTGAGTGCGCCTTCCTCTTGTCGGTCGCGGAGGCTGATGCCGGGCAGGTACTCCATTGCGATGAAGGGCACACCGTCTTCCAGTTCACCGTGGAGAAAAACCCGTGCGACGTGCGGATGATCGATCTTCTGCGTGACCAGCGATTCACGCCGGAAGCGCTCGACGACCTCTGGCACTTTGGCCCACTGGGTATGTAAGACCTTGATCACCGCCTCACGTCGCCCAGCCGTCGCTTGGGTATCCAGCGACTCCGCCAAGTAGACATCTCCGAAGGTGCCACGACCCAAGCTTTTCAACAGCTTGAATCGACCCTTGCCAATCGTCTCTCCTATGCGCGCTGCTTCGCTCATCGCAACCTGTGGCACCGTAGCATGTCTTTGACTTGGCATAAACCCTAGAGATGGCCGTAGCCTCGGTCCGATTCTCCACCACGAGTGTTTAGGGAGTCGGACTTGGCGGGGCGAGTCTCTGCGCTAGCTCGCGAAACGAAATCAACTCAAGGTTCGGACATTGCGGGCGGCCCATGTTCTTGTCATCGGGACAGCCCTGGGCTGCGAAGCGGAAGGCATCTTTCATCGCCTCAAAATAGACTCCGTCCTTGTAATTGCGCAGATGGTGTCCAATGTTCCACGGCATCCGGCTTAGCTTGTAGGCCTGCACGATGCCTGATCGGTAATCGGCGGTCATCGTGGCTCGGTCAGTATCACGGATGTAGTAGCTGTAGTCCATCGGGTACGTGACCATTCCCGGCATCTTCATCAGCGCAAACTGGAAGATCCCGTTCTTGATCTGGGCTGGCTCAGGAGGTGCGACATCGCTACTGTCGTATTCATAGCCCAGCTCCTTCAGCGCGTCGTACATCGCATCATTCGTCGACAAATACGGCGCACGAAAGCCAACCACTCGATACGGTCGGAGCAGTGGGTTGATGAGGTTGGGAGTCCCATCGGCTCGAAACAGAGTCTGTCCTTTGTAAACCACGGGAAACTGCGGCAGCGGTAGACAGATGTCCTTGAATTCCAGCGTGGTACCCGTCGTGTCGGGATAGCCGCAGTACAGGCCGGTGGGACAGGCGAGATCGCCGTTACAGTCTTGCGTGCAGAGTCCCACGCTCTTTGTGACATACACGCAGGAAAGTCCGCTACTGCATGGATTCACATCACTACAGGAGGCTCCTATTGTGTGAGGGGTTGCCGTCGACAGTGGCTGCCAACGTGGAAACACGGGCGCTCCCGAATCATCAAGTACCGGTTGAAACACATTTCGGGTCATCAGGCGTTGGAACTCGAGAAGTTCCGTTCGCCACTGTGACAAGGTCCACTTGCCTCCATCATCACCGCCATCCAGGTGTCGCACAGTATGGTTCGCGATCTCATGGCCTTCGTTGACTGCTTGCTGGATGAGCGCGGTACGCACCAGGATCTCTTCCTGACTTTTTGCGGTTCCAACGCTCGAACCCATGACCGACTTATCTAGGAATGCGGTGGTTAGAAAGAACGTGATCGGGAGTCGCTTCCCATAGGTGCGCTTGATCTCACGGGCGAAATCGATCGCTCCAAGCCAGGTGCGGAACGGCGAACTCCCGCCATCGAAAGACCCGTTCAGATACATCGGTGTCTCCGGCTTCGCGAGATCAGGAGTCATCAAGAGATCGCTCACGTACGACGAGTCCATCGGCTCGTTCGCATCGCTGAAAGACGCTCTCCGCATATCCTCTGGTTCGATGTTTGGTAGCGGCTGACTACAGGCAATCCCTAGCAGTCCGACTCCAAACGGAATGCTCCCAAGTGACCAGATAGAGTGTGATCGTGAACAGCGGTTCTTTCGGGGGGCAATTTGGTTCGTCATGGCGATCTCCTTCGCGTTCCTGACGACTTGTTACGGCGGTTCGGCATAGCAGGCCAAGGCTTTTTCCACCTGTCCTTCGCGATTGAAATGAAATACCTCGGCTACGATTCCTCGATGACCTCGGTATACGAGCGTCACCCCCTCGATTCCGCACAGCACGTGGAGCAGCTCGAAGTGCAAGTTGGGAAGGAGTGAAAGGCCGAGGGTCCAGTAGGCGCGGATGGCTGGCTTGCCCACCAACGCTCCGCTGGGCACGCCCGCGATGCGCGGGATGAGCGGGGAAGAAAACGTAAAGTTCTCTGTATAGTGACTCAGGATTGCATCGAGATCATGAGCATTCCAGGCTGCGACCCAGCTCTTTGCGAAGCGCTGGGCAGCGTCGGTTGATATCACTGACATGGGCAGGCTCCTTTGGGTTCCGTTGACGGCCAGATAGCTTGACGCAGTTTCGTTTCTGATGCAGCAATCGATTTTGAAGTAGGCTGTGCGGATACGCGATGACGCTGCGACTTTTTCCTGATGTACCTGCTGTCCCCCATGGCGGGGATTCCTTCACTTCGCTCGGGAATGAGTGGCCGGTGGAGTCACTGGCAGAGGGTGCATGGTTGCTGCGGGGCTTTGCAATCGGTGCAGCTCAGACGCTATGGCGTGAGATAGAACGCGTCATCAAAGAGGCTCCTTTGCGGCAGATGAGCACGCCGGGGGGACAGAAAATGTCGGTGCGAACCACCAGTTGCGGAGAGGTTGGTTGGGTGTCGGATCGAAAGGGCTATCGATACGCGGCTTGTGACCCAGAGTCGAATTGCCCGTGGCCGGCACTGCCTGAGTCATTTCTTCATCTTGCTCAGACCGCTGCGACCGAGGCTGGCTATGCAGGATTTGTCCCTGATTCCTGTCTGATCAACCGTTATGATCCCGGTACGCGGATGTCTCTGCATCAGGACAAAGATGAGCGCGACTTTGCTGCTCCGATCGTGTCTGTGTCGCTCGGGTTTGACGCCATCTTCTTGTTCGGAGGGTTACGTAGGAACGATCGGCCCAGTCGGACGCGTCTCTATCACGGTGACGTTGTGGTGTGGGGCGGTCCAGCGCGCTTGCGCTTTCACGGAGTCCTCCCGATTGCCAGCAGCGCAGATGGGCCGCATCCTCTCATCGGTCCACATCGGTTCAACTTGACGCTACGGAAGGCTACCTAAGGCACGCGATGAAGTGTGGCAGGCAGCGAAACGTGTTGTAGGAGAGAGAGTCCTAATTGGGCCAAGCTCCAAGTCGCATGCAGTTTTCAACGTACACTTTGCTGGCTCTGGTGTCGTTGGGAATGTAGACCTGATTGATCGGAGATCGATCGTAGGACATCATCATGCACTGGGCGCTCTGCCCCGGTCCCATCACGAAGCGAGCACCAATTTTTAGACTACATACCGTGAGCTGGTTGAGATCGCTCCATTCTGGACATATCTCGTTGTCGGTGCGGTAGCGCTCGACGGGGCCCATCGGCTTGCTGAGTGACCACCAGCGACCAAACTCGGTATAGTCTTTGGCGGCGTTCCAGACTCTGTAGACCGCTACCGATTGCAGCGCTTCGAGCACCCGACCGACACAGAGCTTGCCTTCGCCGCTCTTGCCCAGTGCTTCCTGCAGGAGGGTCGCATCCTCTACTTGGTTTGCGCCGCTTGGCGCAGAGTCGATGAAACCCGCGCAACTTTGTCCATCGAGCGGACTTACCGGGAGCGGCTCCATCATCTCGCCGCCGCAGCCACCCAGGGCCGAAGCAAACAACCAACCAATAACAAACGACGTATTTTTCATGGGACGATATCCTTTCGGAGTCATTCGACACTGTCAATGGCCGTGCGATGTTCCTCATCCGAATCTCGATGAAGGGAGCGAAGCGTGCTGATAGCGAATCGGTTTATTTATGCATACAAAAGTATTCATATTTGAGTTTCGATGTAAATCGGCTGTGCTGACTTTGTCGGTGAACGTCGCATGTTGTGGACTCTTGCAGGCACCGAACAAGAATTGTTAGCCATCGGATAATCGGGGATAATCAAGAGTTGGCGAGGTGATCGCCTCGGTGGACCGGCTGCTGATGGAAGGGATGACACTCGGAAAGTACCGAATCCTGCGCGAGCTAGGACGAGGCGGAATGGGGGTTGTCTATGAAGCGGAGCATGGCCAAGTACGCCATCGGGTTGCGATCAAAGTACTAGACCCGCTGCTGGCTCGAAATCCCGAGCAAGCAGCGCGCGTTCGGGTCGAAGGAATTGCGGCCAATCTTCCTCGGCATCCGGGCATCGTCCAAGTCCTTGAGACAGACAACGTCGACGGGACTCCCTACATTGTGATGGAACTGGTTGCGGGCGAGTCTCTGCGGGAGCTGCTTGTCAAAGAAGGGGGACGATTAGAAGTCCTTCGTGTGGTAAGACTGGCCAAGCAACTCGCCGATGCGTTCGCAGCCGCTCATGATGTCGGGATTGTTCACCGCGATGTGAAGCCGGATAAGTTCGTGGCCGCCTACAAATGATGCACAGAGTTCCTGCTGTCGATGGAGAACAGGCGGGAAGTCACTGCCGAGCAGTCTGAATTTCGCTGGTGGAAAGGCCGGTCGGACTTGGATCGTGAACATGGCGATGCACGCTTGTGGTTTCCTGGCCTTTTGTGATTTGCTTTGCATCACGTTTTGAGAAGTGAAGTTCCCAACTCGTGATGCGTTACTTTCAAAGGAGACAGTCGATGGCCAAGCTCCCTTCTTTCTCGTTACCTCGTCGAGATTTCTTGTCTGTGATGATGGGCGGTGCTGCTGCGGCCGCAGTAGGAACGCTCCCCGGCTGTGGGAATCCTGCCGGCAGCGATACCGTTCTCCCTGGAGTACATATTCCAGAGGTGTTGGACGGAGAGGATGTCTTCGGCTATCTCCAGCGTCAGCGCGGAGGCTTCGATGAAACCCTGTATAAGCAGGTGCTGGGGGCCGCCAACGAATACAAAGAAGGCGATGAGGCCGTTGGGGTGTCCGCTGCGGATGATACCTCGCGAACCAATGCGCGGCATCTCCTTGGGAATACCAAGATTGCGGATCTTGATGCGCATCCACTGTTGCAAGACAACCTGTACGCACTGATCCGCAACACCGCTGATGCTACGCTCGCTGCGAGCCTGGGCAAGCGGACTTTGTCCTGGCTGAAGTCCACACTTTTGGGACAGGATGAGGCTTCGATCAAGGCATTCCTACCCGGACTGTCTAGCGATGTGATTGGCTGCGTGGTGAAGCTGATGACCAATGCCGAGCTAACCGCAGTGGGACAGAAAGTGTTCCATCCGCTGCCCGGTACGAACATTGGCCAGAAGGGCTACCTGGGGGCGCGGATTCAGCCGAACTCACCGACGGATAATCTTGATGATATCAAGTGGCAGGTGTTTAACGGCTGGGCGTTTGCGGTGGGCGACGTCGTGTTAGGCTGCAATCCTGTCAACAGTGATCCAGCATCCGTGGCGGGTATCGAACGCATGCTGCACGAGCTGTTGGTCGCATTTCAGCTACAGGAGGTCATGCCTCACTGCGTGCTGTCTCACATCGATGTGCAAGCAGAGGTCGAAAAGACGTATCCAGGGGAGACGGGTCTGTGGTTCCAGAGCATCGCGGGTAACGACACCGCCAATGCGACCTTTGACGTTTCGGTGGAAAAGATGCTTGCGCACGCTGCGACGCGGAGCGGCAAGTACGGTCTGTATTTTGAAACAGGGCAGGGGGCGGACTTTACCAACGGTCACTCTCACGGCTTCGACATGGTGATTCACGAGTCGCGAAAGTATGGCTTTGCACGCGCTCTGAAACAGAAGGTGGCGGAGGCACAGCGCAAAGCAGGAAAGCCGGTCGCACCGTGGGTTCACGTGAACGATGTCGCGGGTTTCATCGGGCCAGAGGTGTTCCGTTCCAAAGATCAGCTCGTACGTTGCTGCTTGGAAGACATTGTGATGGGAAAGCTCCATGGGCTGATGATCGGACTCGATATCTGTTCGACCCTGCACATGGAAGTCTCACTGGATGACCTGGACTACTGCATCGATCAGATCATGCCCGCAAACCCCGGCTACTTGATGGGTTTACCGACGAAAAATGATCCCATGCTCGGCTACCTGACCACGGCTTATCAGGACCACGTACGAATCCGCGATAAGTTTGGTTTCAAAGTAAACGATGCGATGTGGTCGTTCTTTCAGCGATTGGGGGTGATTGATGTCAGCGGCAAGCCAACCGCGCACTTTGGCGATCCGCGTAAGGTATATTTGGAGTACCTGCGTGCGCGAGGAGACAAGCGTACAGAGACCGAGATTTATGCAGAGGCGGATCTCCGCATCAAAGAAGTGCGTGAACGCGGAGTCCCAATTGCGATGGGCCGTGGTGCCAAACCATGGGATATGGAGCCCGCACTCAGCAACGAAATTCGGCGTCTCTACGATGATGCAAAAAAGACGCTGTGGTCCGAGTTCACTCCTACCTTCATCGCTGCGATTCCGATGGCCGAGCCGATCCGCTCGCAGTCCGTGGATCGTAAGGACTATGTTTGGCATCCTCCTACGGGAGAGCAGCTTGATTCACGCTCTGTTTCCGCGATCCAGGCGATGCGGATGAGGCACGGCGGTCAATACAACGTGCAGATCCTGGTGTCTGATGGGCTCTGTTCCGATGCGCTATCTGATGACGGACACTTGCTACCGTACCTGACGCTGCTCCGCAAAGAACTGATGCTCGCGGGATACCGAACTGCCCCTGAGCACTTGGTTCTTCGTCAAGGTCGTGTACGTGCAGGCTATCAAGCCGGAGAACTGCTGTTCGCAGGACTGACAGATTCGACCAAGCCGCGAGCCCTCATCCACTTGATTGGAGAGCGGCCTGGTTCTGGACACCACACATTTTCTGCGTACATCACTGCGCCAGCGGTCAGCGTTTGGTCAGAGCAGGGCAAGGTAGATCACAACATCACCAAGGTTGTTTCTGGGATTGCCGATACAGCGTACACACCGATGCTGGCTGCCCCGGAAACAGTGCGACTCCTAAAGCAGGTTGCTCCCCCCGTCTGAATTTTCCAACAATTCCTCCACTCCACTCCTTCCCGCCTACTTCCCGAGGAGTACGCTGATGCGCTACTTCTCGATGGGAACCCCTTGCTGCAATTCTAAGCCGGAGAATGTGATGATTACCGTGGACTCTGCGGTGGTGGCAGGGGAGCGGATCAAAGTCTTGGATTTTGGGATTGCGGTGGTTCCTAGAAATGAGCTGACGACGTCCCAACAGCCGCTCGCGCATGAGAGCGATCCAGGGCAATTTGCTGGCACGATTCCCTACATGGCTCCGGAACAGTTGGATTCCCAAGGCCATGGCGCTATTTCGACGAAAACGGATGTCTATCAACTCGGGGTTCTGCTCTATGAACTGATCAGCGGACAGACTCCGTTTGCGTACACCGGACTGCAAGGGCTGGCTTTGGTGATGTGCATCGTTCAGCAAGAGCCTAGACCCCTCGCCTCGCTGGTGCCTGAGGTACCCCCCGACCTGGCCACCTTGATCCACCGCATGCTGGCCAAGTCTGCTGTGTTGCGGCCTTCGATGCGGGAGGTGTTGGCGGAGCTGCGGCAGGTGGAGCCGAGTGGGTTTGGGCCTGTTGCAGAGGGGCCGGTCAGTCGGGTCGGCGTGCTGATGGGGCGACGCTCGCTGCTTGGGATGGGGGCGCTTGCGGCAGCGGTCGCGGCGGGGCTCGTGTGGTGGATGTTGCCGGAGTCTCCCATGGTGACTTGGCAGGTGCAGACCGAACCGGCGGGGGCCGAGGTGCTCGATCACGCGGGCAAGGTTCTCGGGCGGACGCCGTGGCGCGAGGTGCGGTCGCGAGACATCGGCCACAAAGAGATTCGACTGCGGCTTTCGGGATATCGCGTGGAAGCACTGCTGCTCGACTCGGGACGCGACTACAAGCGGACGCTGCCGCTTACCAAGTTGGGCGAAAGTTTGCCTGGTAGTCGGCAATCGACAGTGCGATGACGTGGCGGGCTTCCTCCGCGTCGTAGATGTCGGTGATTTCGACGCGGCGGCTGGACGGCCCGGGCCCGTTTTGGCTCGGCATGTCCTTGTAGGTCAGAAAGTAGTGGCGTAGGCGTTCAATGAGGCTGCGCGGACAGTCGGCGATGGTGCGGAAGGCTCCGTACGCTGGATCATCGACGAGCACTGCCAGGATTTTGTCGTCGGCCTCGTTGCCATCGAACATCCGGTAGCCGCCAATCGGTCTTGCGTGAACGAGCACGCCACCGTGGTTGATGGTGCGCTCACTGAGCACACAGACATCCAGCGGATCGCCGTCGCCGACGATCCCGGTGCGAGCTGTCTTTTGTCCGGCATATTCACCGCAGCGATGCCCGCAGTACGTTTGCGGCAGAAAGCCATACGGCGCGGGACACTGCGAGGAGAACTTCTGCGGACGATCGAGCTTGAGGTGGCCGGATCGCTTGTCGACCTCGTACTTGACCGTGTCGGTGGGCACCATCTCGATGAACGACGCAACGATGTCGGGGGCGCGCTCACCGAGCGAGATGCCGTGCCAAGGGTGGGATTGATAGGGAACCACGGGGGTCGGAACGTTGGGATCACTCATGATGGATTCGGGTTTGGCTTGGTTCCGTCGGTCGGTTCGGTCAGATTTTCCTCTGGTTCGTTGCCTTGCTCAATGCTCTTGAGCCGCGAATAGAGTCGTCGACGGGTAATTCCCAGTAACTTGGCGGCTTCGGTCTTGTTCCCCGAGGCACGGGCCAGTGCTTCAAAGATCAGTTCTTTTTCCAGTCGATCGATCGAAAACCCCGGGTGCAGTAGGCCCGACGATGTTACTGGTAGCGCGGCCTCGGCGAACGAGCGAGGCAACTGCTCCACGGAGATTTCGCTTTTGCCCGCGGGATGGCCAGTTCCGACGAGAATGGCTGCTCGTTCGAGGACGTTTTCCAGTTCACGGATGTTGCCCGGCCACGGATAGCGCTGGAGCAGATCAAGCGCAGCCTGGCTGATGCTTACCAGTGGGTGGCGACGGCGCAGGATGTCCTGTACCAGTTTCGGGATGTCATCGCTGCGCTCTCGCAACGCGGGCAGTTGGATCGGGAAGACGTTGATTCGGTAATAGAAGTCCTCACGCAGGGTCTGATCGCGCACGGCCTGAGCGAGGTTGCGGTTCGAGGCGCAAATGAAGCGAACGTCGACGGTGCGAAGCTGGCTGGAGCCGACACGATGGAACTGATGGTCTTGAATGAAGCGCAGCAGCTTGACTTGGATCGCTAGCGGAACATCGCCAATCTCGTCGAGAAACAGCGTTCCATGATCTGACTTTTCGACGTGTCCGATGCGTTGCTCGACGGCACCCGTGAAGGAACCCCGCTCGTGACCGAATAGCTCGCTTTCGAGCAGCGTCGATGGCAAGGCGGCGCAGTGAACCTCGCACAGCGGACCGTTGCGACGTCGTGACTGGTGGTGAATGGCGCGGGCCAGCACCGTCTTGCCAGTTCCGCTTTCTCCCAGCAAAAGTACCGTGGCATCGGTGGCCGCGACCTGATGAATCTGCTCGATCACCTCACGCATGCGTGCCGACGTTCCTACGAGGCTCTCGACGCTCTGGACCTTTTGGAGTTGCGCCTGCAGGTTTCCATTTTCCTCCAGCAGTTGCCGTCGCCCCAGCAGCCGCGAGATTTTGATCCGCAGCTCATCAATCGAGAACGGTTTGATCAGGTAATCGACCGCCCCGAGTCGCATGGCCTCGACCGCCGTTTCCGCAGTTGCATAGGCGGTCATCATGATCACGTCCGGTGCATCGGGCAGCTCGCGAACGCGCTGAAGGATCTGAAGGCCGCTTAGGTCGGGGAGCTTGAGGTCCGTCACCACCACGTCGAACGTCATCCTCGACAACTTCGTGAGCGCTTCGCTGCCGGTGCTGGCCCGCTCCACCGTGTAGCCAGCGGATTGAAGCACGGTGGCCAGCATGCGCCCGAGCTTCTGTTCATCGTCAACGAGAAGAATGTGTCTCATTCGATTTACTCTTGGATTCCGATTGAATTCCGTCGCTGCTCGTGGGTGGTTGCACTGGTAGTCTTAGGACAAAACAAGCCCCCCCCACCTTGGCCCCATCGGTCCTGGCGGCTGAGGGCGACAGCAGCAGCGTGCCGCCGTGCCTTTCGGTGAT
>CALLYL010000287.1 GCA_937859535.1 uncultured Myxococcales bacterium | reverse complement strand
GAGAAATAAGGGTATTTCCTGGAGATCCAAAGATACATGAGTATCTGTTTGCATCTTACTGGAATAGTCAGATTTGTAGATTGATTAACCAGAGATCATCACATGATCGTAAGTCACTTGAACAGACTTTGCTGAAGGGAAGGATTTTGCGAGATGGGGATGGTGCCATCCGCAGTTTGTGCATTATGTTATGTAAATCTACCAACGCTGAATTCAGAAGACAATTAGAGAAATGGACTGAGGAATGTTTTCACGATGAGGCTCAGATTTCCCAGTCCACGACAATGATGGAACATTCGGAGACCCTCTGTATCTCGACTCGCAACGATCGGCGCGCTCCATTGCGCGAAGCGGCTTTGGCGCTTAGAAGTCTGATTGCTTGCAGATTATCTCGTCCTGGATTGGAGGTGACCAGACCAGATAGTCTACGTAGTGTACTCGCCTGGTTTTGGCTTCATAATGAAATACCGGTCATTCGTGCGATGAAGGTTGAACATCGAAATGCTCGTCTTGCAGGAGCAAACTTGTTCGCCGCCGATTTTCGGAACTCAAACCTGACCGGGGCGGACCTAAGCGATGTAAACCTAACTCAAGCGAATCTTTCTGAGTCGAAATTGACCAGCGCAACTTTGACAAATGCAAATTTACGTAATGCAAATCTTTCTAAGGCAGATCTGACTGCGGCCGTGCTTGTGGGGGCAATCCTGGCGGATGCCAACCTCACGGACTGTGATTTGACAGATGCGGATCTTACCGGTGCAGATTTGACGAACTCCGTACTGGCAGGTGCAATCCTGGCGGGTGCCAAGCTAGGTCGGGCCAATTTGACGGGAGCCGATCTGCGACAGGCCGATCTGGCGGATGCGATAGGGTTGGGGGATGCTATTTTGAAGGGCGCGAAGCTACCTGAGACTTGGCTGGTCAGGTGAGCCGATGCAGCAATGTTGCTACCCAGCGCTGATGGCCGTTCTTGATTAACTTCCTGGCCGCCCGCTGACCTTCAGGTACTCGTCCACTAGTGTCGACAGTTCTGACAGCCACTGTGCAAGTTCCTTGTGTAACTCCGTGCGCTTTGCTGCGTCGTATCGGAAGCCCCAGTGAAGATGATCGTTCCGCCGATCCGCGAACTGGGCGTAGAATTTTTCAATATTCTCGCGAACCTGCTCGCCCCAACCGTCAGCAGGGGGCGGAAATTCCAGCTTTGGCCTTTTGGCTGAGGGCCTCCACCGGGACGAACTCCTTCCGCAAAAGTCGTCCAGACCTCTCCTCCAATCGCTAAACCCCGCAGCGGTGATCGATGGTGCCGTTGTGGATTCCTTGCTGGACAAACTCCACAGAGAGACCAGCGTCTCTCGAATCAAGCCTGCCAACTCTGCGTAGCGATGTGTTGCAAGCAGTTGCGAAGCGAGATGGACGGCAGCCGTGACACCATCACGGCTGACTGGCTCGACCGAGCGAGACGTGTGAGAGGCCGCTTTTGCAAGGCGTTGAGCTAACTTCTCCAAATCATCAGAGATGGGAGGATAGGTAGCGGCTACTTCGTTCCGGTGTGAAAGCGCGTTGGTCAGTTCCACCGTGCTGGACTGTAAGAGACTCTGGATTCGCATCAGGGCAAGGTCATCAGACCAGTTCTTGATTGCAGAACCTAGACCCACCGCTGCCGGAAGCTTGGTGTCGGAGAGTACCTCTGCGAGCTGATCACCACGCCCGTAGCGCGCAAAGCCATCGAAGCCTGCCGACAGCTCCGTGGCCGTCACCAGGGAAGTCAAGTCCCAGATTGGAGCAACCCGACCGTCATCGCTTCCAACGGACGCATCCGCTACGGCACAGAGCACGCGATAGCGAGGGACCGGTGCCGGTCCGTGGCGGCGACGCAACTCATTCAGTTTGAGGCTCAGTGCGTGACTCGCGATGACTGGATAGGTTCGATACCCACCACTCACATCAAGAATCACTTGGGTGGCTGGGACGGCGAAATCTTCAGGCTTTCCTTGAAGTATCCAGCGACCGTCGTTCTGCGGAGATGACTTCGGAAACGGCTTTGTGATGTGCTCGATCGTCGGGTCGAGCATATCGCCGATGGTCTTAAACAGACTCCAAAACCCACCAGTAGGGTCGTCAATAGCGCTCCAGTTGTGAGGTGCAGAATGCTGGATGAGAGCGACAGGGACAGTGCGTCCTTTGCCGACGATTTCTTCCAACTTCAATGGAAGCTGTCTGGCCCACTCCTGACAGGTCACAGGAGTACCAATGACGACAATTGATAGCCCTTGCGTGTCGATCGTATTCCCTGGCCCCCAACCAGCAAGACGTAACCAGATCTCATGATGCAGCGTATCTTGCCGAGAGGTACGTACTTCCCGATCGTTGAACCCGAGTAATGGCGGCAGCACGTAGGAGTAGCGCTCCCGCTTTGTGGCATTCCCCAGAAAGGCCACCACTCGAATGTGGGGGGTCATTGAGAGACTCCTAGTCGCCTTAGGATGTCTTTGAGACGCTCACCGCGACGCTTCTTTAGACCGACATGTTTACCAAGTAGTGCAAGCTCGATCGCCGCACTAGCCTCAGCGCCAACCAGCGGCTCGAGTAGTTCATCACCGGCGAACTTGAGATCGAAGCGCTCAGAGATCGTCCCATCCCCGTTGTTGAGCACATACTCTACAGCCTCGCGGAGCGCTATAAGCTCTTCCGCTTCCAGGACTTGAGGACGTACCGGACGCTGGGGCCTTTCCGCCTTCGGCTCCTTCTCAAATTGTCCATACCCAGCCCTGGTTTTTCCTCCGACGCCACAGTTCGCGAGCACATCCATGAGATGCCTTTTGGCTAGTTCCGCTGCGCGCATGGAACTGCTAGTGACCGCGAACAGAAACTCAGCGCCAGGTCGAACGGTCAGAAACTGTATCGGCACGGGAGAATCCCAATCATTGGGGCCATTCCCGTTCTGACCATACTTCGAATAGTAGCGAAACTGGTGAGGGGTTAGGACATCAACCGCCAGCGGTTGATCATTCCGAGCGGTGCCTGGGATGTACCAAGCGTCTTCAAAAACCACGGCCCCGCGCAGACCCCAGCGTTCATTGGGATCGGTGATAGATGCCATCTCCGGGGCTCCAAAGATGCGGCCATGGTAAGCTCCGGGCGGCTCGCTTGGAGCACCTGTGGCCTCATCGTAGCCAACCCCTTTCCACTTCACGGCATCTTCTGCGCCCGATGCTGTTCCCCATTCTGATAGGTAGTGACTCAGTAATCCCTTGAGCGAACTCCCTGGAATATACGGAACGCCATAGGCACGATGGAGGGTCATCCCAACCTCTACTACTGAGGGATTTCCATGCCCGACTATTACTCGATTCCTTGCGCGCATACGGAAGAGATGGCTGCCAGACGCCTCTAGCGCACTCTTCCAGCGCTCAAAGGCTGCTGAGTACACTCTCGGCGGGGTCAACTTTACGACCGACCGAAGTAGCGCTTCCTTTTGAACTGGTGAGAGCTTACCGACGTTGTCTTGGTCAGGATCTGTCTCGAAATCGCCGCATCGTTCAAGCAAGAGCCCTGCGTTGGAAGTCGCGTCGGAAAATGCCGATCCGAGTCGCTGTTGAATGATGTTGCGCATAGCTTAGTTCACATCAGCGGGTTGAGCGTCAGTAGGCGCTTCAGCAGCATCCTGAGCCTGCGTTGCACGTCGGAGCCACAGTGACAAGGCCAGCACCTCACGGGTTGCCATCATGTACTCGTCAGTTGAGACACTACGCAGGATTGTTAGCAACGGCTTCCTCGGCTCCCGCAGTTCGAGTATCCGAACTTGGATGAGGTGATCGCGAACGCACTCGGTCAAACGCAGCGCAACGCCTTTGTCTTGGCCTCTATGCAAGAAAGCAACAGCCTGAAGCAGTCCACAGCGCTGAACTTCTGACCCGAAGCTCATCGCAGCGGTCTTCCACGCTTTAGACTGCGCTGCGGCAACGGCTTCTTCAACAGTAGTGAATGCTCGATGCATACGTCGATGTTCGAGCGTCATGGCTGTACCTCTGGTGCATGGATGGCGGCTACACGTACCGGAAGAACTTGAGCCCGACCACGTCCCACCGTTGCTTTGCCCCCAAACTGAAGATCCTTCCGGCCTTCACCGATGACATGGTCAAGCAGCATGTCGGCAGTGATTGGTTGATGGCCTGGCTTGCGTGGCCGATCTGCGGCTAGGAGGCCAACCAAAATGCTCTCTGCGGGAAGACTCTCTTCGTACCAGAGCGCACCTTCTTGGACAACGTGGGTCTTGTCATTGATGCGAATGCGAGCATCAACCTGCGTGGCCGTTTCCCACAAAAAGGTCATGGTTTCATCGTCTACAACCACGAACCGCTCAGAAAATAGGTCGCGCTCGCCCTCCTTGAAGAGCTGTTCGGCCAACCATGTCCCCCACTTCTTAACGGATTCGATCAGTGCTGCCTCTGCCTCCTGGGCAACCTTGCAGTCGATGTCTTCGAGATAGACATACTCTCTATGGAGCAGAGCAGAGCCAGGCAGGACTACCGCTCGCGCCTCTGCCGGTTGGCCGTCCTGACCTTGTGGGATTCGGCGTAGCTTAGGAATGGGAAGCGTGACGGCTAGGTCCGCTTGGGCGAGTCGCAGCAGGAGCGGGGATGTAACGTAGGCGAACGTCCCTCGCAAGCTCCGTACCGGAAGCAGGAGCAGCCGTGCGTCATTGAACACCACAGCACCCGCGAAGCGCTTCTTTTCCTTCTCCTCCTGCTGTTCCTCGCTCTCCTGTAAGTCTGGTTTGGGTCCGAAACAGATTAGGTTGAGTGGACTCTCCCTGGTGTCAGGTACTCGCTCTTCCAGTACATCTCGGAGAACTCCCTTGATGCTGCTACCAGGAAGAAAGGGAATCCCCGTTGAGCGGTATCGGGCAATGGGTAGGTCGACAACGCTGTTGACTGCTTGGCCTGTTCCCGCATGCAGCGGAGAGAGCGCCTGAATTAATACCGCACGCTGAATCATGATCGAAGTCCTTGCCTTGGTCGTTGCTGGTCTTGGTTTCAGCCAATGTTTCGTTACGGATGTCGGTCAGAAGGAGCCCGCCACGACGAGCCCGAACCCATCTCGGCTGTCCTGGGAGTCCTGCGTCTGGATACTCTGAAGCCAGAGCCGCTCCATATCTGCGTGCTTAAATGGCCGCCCTGGGTCAGCGGATTCCAGGAAGTACACGGAGCCGCGAGGGACCAGCCGACGTGATGGCTTTGGCTCACGCCGCTCAAAGTCCCAGCCGCTTGCTGCAATGGCGCGGCTTACGATAGCGCCTCTGAGGACAACCTTGAAATCCGTACCTGGGATGATGCCCCGAAACTCAGGTGGACCCTCTTTGGTGAGTTCGAGCCAGTCCGGCCGCCATCCAGACTGAAAGTATGCCGGAGAAATCAGCACCAATCGAATGCGCGGAGAATCAACCCATCCTTTATACAAGTCTCCCACATCGAACAGTTGGGGCTCGGTCCGGTCCGCGCTTGCGATGCGACTCTCACCGCCGATACGCCAAAGCGGAGGAACCGCTTGTGGTGGATCAACGGATACGGCGATCCCTAGCTCAAACAGACGAGCGTGTGACCCACGGCCCGCCATGACCCGTAGTTCATACACATCAAGGCCAAAGAGCTTTTCATCAATGGCCGTCTGTGTTGAGGGGTCAATTGCGACATGCATGTCGAAACGCGGCTTGATCTCCACCGTTCTTTCAATGGGGAGCCAACTCTCCGCAAGCAGCCAGCTTCTGAAGTCCGCGTTGGTCCACCATTCTGGAATCGCAGGGAGCTTCCCTTCCTCCGTAAAGGTTACGGGCCAGAGTGCATCCATGGCCTGCGCTTCCTTGGATTCAACGAAGCAGCTCCGAACGGTCCCCCGTGATTCGGTTGGTTGGCTGGGTCTGAGCCGATTCGTCTCTACTGAGCCGCCTTCATTGGTTTGTACCATGCGAGGGATGGCATCTGCCGGCGCAGGCCAGAGCAGCTCCCAGCTACCGACCGCTTGCCCAGCCTGTATCTCGCGAATGGCAGCGAGTGGTCCTTTGACCGAAATCTCGGTCTTGAGAATCGGCCAGGGATTGCTCGCACCCTCCGAAATTCCGGCAGGAAAGCCCCGATGCAGACCAATCGCGGTACGAGCTGCTCCGGCGGTGGTTGAGGGCAACGGCCAGGATAGACTCCGTGCAAGATCCCCACCACCAACATTGAAGCCCCGTGCATCCTTGATGGATAGGCCATCTCGTGGTTGCAATATGATCGGCATGTCTCAGATTCCTCCGTCAGCCAAGGCCGCTGGTGTCGCTGCCGCTTCGTGCGTGTTTCTGCTGCTACCTACAGCACCGGCACGCTGAGCGGCTGCCACATCCTGGGCAATGCGCGCCAGGTCAACCCAATGACTGACTTGCTTGTGGACTTCCCCAAGCGAGCCGTATTCCGACAGGGTCAAACCCACGTCATCAGGCGTTACCGACTTCGCAGAGTCTGGCCGCTTGCGAACGAAAACCTCAAGGACGGCCTTCCTGAGTATCCGACCCCACTCGATGTCGTGCTTATGTTCCGGATCTTGCGCATCTGGGAATCTTTCAAGAAGACTCAACAGATTGTACGGCAGTCGACTAGGAATCCGGCCCGATGCAAAGCCCTCAATAAGCTGTTGCAACGACTTCGCAGGCTCTTGTGACCACTGCTGACGTACGCGGAGCGTTCCCCCGCTTCGCTTGTCCAGAATGATGCAAAGCGCGTTTCTCTGCGCGTTGCGGGGAAGTCGATCTCCTGTTTTCGCAAAGCCTTCAGCTTCCCTTGCCAGATCCAAAATCTTGCCGAGAGGATCGAGTACATGCGCGATGGCAATCCCAACCGACATCGTTGACTGTGGCTTCTTAGGCAAGTGCTGAAATAGTGCCCCGAACGCGCTGCGTAATCCATCTGCGCAAGCCAAGGCATGCTCCACGGGAAGAAACGCTAGCACGTCATCTCCGCCGGAATAGATGAGCAGACCACAGTGTGCTTCAACAGTTGTGCGTGCCTGCGCCGAGAACTTTGCGAGCAGAGCGGAACACTCTCTATGCTCCGCAGAGGTGGTGAAGTTCTCATCAAGCAACTGACCAATTCGGTCGCCATCGGCAACCAGACAAGCGACGTAGGGAAAGGGCAGAGACACTTTCTTAAGCAGCGGAGCAACGTACTTGAAGCCAAACTGTATAGGGGGGACATGAGTTTCTTCGGCTTCCGGCTTGTCGTATTCGATCCGTGGCCACTGACCCTCTAGGAAGATCTGCGCATCGAAGGGAAAACCCTCCTTCATCCACTTGGCGGCACCCCGGTCCAGCTCCTCGAAGCAAGCACGACATGCTTTCATCAGCGTCTCTAACGACGATGAGCCGCCTGCCGCGTCCCGTGCCAGACCTTGAGTGATTCGCTGGAGCCACGGCTCAAAGGCAACTCGAGTGACTGGGATGAACTGATTCGGCATTCCTCCCATCCGCTTCACGACACCGATGCCATCAAGCTGTTCGTTGGGAGTCAGACGATAGCGGGTCGATCCCGCCTTGGGCTTGTTACGAACCAGAATGGTCTCGCGGAAGCCGTCGAGACTCGACTTGGGTAGGCTGCTTCCCTGCCAGGAACCGAAGTCTCGCAACAGTTTCCGTGAAGCGATGGAGTCGTCTGCCATGCGTCGAGCGGAGCGATACTCAGACTCTTCATCGAAACGTGACCAAGCCGCATAGAACTCTAGAAAGTCCTCAATGACGGCGTCCGGGGTTGCGTGGGAAGGGACGTTGGTGCGGAGCAAACCATAGCGTTCAGCATGGCGGCTTGCTCTTGTGGCCAGATGCCTCCATTCGGCGACTACGGCGGCGCGAGCCGCTTTCGCGGCATCGTCGGGGACTAGGTCATCACCACAGCCACGATGGACCGCGACGAGCTTGTTGCTGACTTCAAGGAGTGGTCGACCGTCCTTGCGATATGTATCCTCGCAGCGGTCCAGATCACGCCGATCGATGACAGCGGGGAAAATGAGTTCCCAGCCTCCATCTTGAAGGGATCGCGCCGCAGCACGAGAGAGCTCAGACAATATACGAGAGCCGAACCAAAGATCTCGCATCCGGCGCGCTCGGACGATGAACTCTTGAACCGGGCCCAGTGCCAGGACGAGCACAATGTTGCTCACAGCACACCTCCCACTTTGACGCCCGGTCGGCTCCCCACCCACGTCATGAATGCATCACGGACGCTGTTGTGCCCTGACATCGGTAGGAATAGATCTTTGTCGTTGGGTGCACGTACAGCCTGAAGCGGTGCTGCGCTGCCAGCCTTCAGCGATATCTTGTCCGTACTCTTGCTCTGAATCCCTACCTTCGCTTCATTCGGTAAATCTCGATGAAGCCAGAGCGCCAGCGGCACGAACTCGCCACTGCGCAGTGCTACGGGTTTCACTATCAATGCACTTGCGAGCCGATCTGAACCCTTTTGGGGGTCGCCATCGGGCGACCAGACCAGCATGACGTTGGGCGGCGGTTCCTTCGGATACGGTGGGCTGCCTGGGCGTTCCCTCCTTTGAAATTGAAACTGAATGGGAAGTCCAAACTGCGCTCGTGGCCAAACCGCCTGCGGTCCGTGTCCTGCGAGTGGCTGATGGTCGAAGCTCTGCGGACCATAGTGCTGACGAATCTTGTCGGCTTCGGGCCAGCGGCTACGACCTGGGCGACCGGCTGCTCCGGTTCCGACTACGGGACGCATTCGAGCTAAGGAGCCAACATCGGCAACATCGCGAGCGCTTCTGTTACAGCCCTGCCGAAACTCACGAAGCCATTCTAGTGCGGAATACCAAGCCGCTTGTGCTTCCACCTGTCTCGTTCCGATCTGATAGCGTGCATCATGAACCGATGACACATTTCCATAGTGACGAGGCTCAGGGCCGAGAAACTCAGCCAGCGTCTCGCGAGTCATCGACTCTGGGAGCCATGCTTGACGGTCAGCCTCAGTGGCTGGAGCCACGGCACCGCAGCCACGGCGAGTTCTGCCTCCGAGGCCTCCGAACAAAATGAAGGCACGAACCGTACGCTGAACCTGCCCCTTGAGCGAGAAAGGAAGCTCTATGCACAGCTTAAACTGCAACCCAGCCGCTCGTCGCGGCGCAGGATCCTCGTCCTTTGTTCCCCGAGCTGGCCAGAGCGCATAGGCATCTGGCTGACCAAGCTCAATGTTGGCGGATTCTACCTCCGTTTGGGCGGCTACAATCCGATCTATCTCAACCGACACTCGGACTTGCGAAGCTGCGACCTCATTGGGCTTGCCCCCAATGCCCCCCCAAATCTCACGCTCTCGTCGGTACAGATCCTCTGAATCCGTGGCTTGACCCGCGTAAAGAGCCCGCCACCAAAACCGAAGCTGTCCTCGAATCGAAGGCGCACGAACAAAGTCCACGTCGTCTATCCGACGGGCATTGGGGCTGCCCCCCATGATCGGGGTCAGCGTGACCAGAGAAATCACCCACTTGATACGATCAGCCGGACGTTCCAGAGGGTGGTGAGAAGGAAGCTCTTCTAGCGTAGCATAGCGCATAAGGTCACCTGTACGATTCTTCAATCCGACTCAACGGGAGACGGCGCACCATACGATCCATGCAAATCCGTGTGCAAGTCTTCACGCCAGGCCTTGGTTGTTGAGCGTGTCGGCATCTGCCGGAATGTCGAGTTTGCGATGATTTCTGACATGGTTACCCCCAAAGACGCCAAAAAGAACCAGTCATCACGCGAGTTTTGGGCTTTTTTTAAATTTCTTGCGCGGTATGTTTCACCCGCTATGGCAGCCGACGAAAAGCCTGATGAACTCGCCTTGCTGGTGACCGCTGCTCGCCAGGGAGATCGGGGCTCCCTCGATCGACTCCTCCGTCAGCTCTGGCCATGGCTGCGGAGGAAAGCTGGGTTCTTGGTTTCGCGCTCTGCGCCGCTTGGGGTGTCCTCGCTTACGCAGGAGACCGCGCTGCGGTTTTCGCGTTCAATCGTGAAGGCGCGGGCCGCCGACTCTCCTGCTGTGAAGGCGCTGCTTCACCGGATCATGCGAAATACCGCCGTGAGTGCGCAGCGTACGGCGTTGCGAGTGAAGCGCGATCCGGCACAACAGCTCCTTGCTGAAGTCGATGACTCGATGCGGATTGATGTCGAGCAGCAACTTGACCAGAGCGCTCGGCTGGTCCGTCTTCACTCTGCCGGGTTGCAGTTACCCGATAGACAGAGACGGGCCATCACCCTCCTGATTCAGGATCTGTCACCGGATGAGATCGCGCAGCAGATGGGCTGTTCCACCGGGGCCCTGAGCATGCTCCTCTTGCGCGCAAAAGAGAGGCTGGCAGAGCTACTTCGAGAGCCTGAGATGGCATTAGGCAATGACGGCTGCTAGTCGATAGTCGTGGGTGACTTTGACCTCATCGTAGAAGTGCAGCGGACCACACGTTCGCAGGTGGTAGCTGATGAGCGGAGCCAGCGCGAGCGGATAGCCTGAGATGATTTCCAGGACTCCGGCACGGGGGTAGCTCTGGCGAATGAATCGGAGCGCACCCACGCATTCGCGCACGATCTGCTGAGCATGCTCGGGACTCGTGATGATGCTGGGTAGCTTCGCCACATGAACCAGCGATGGTTGTTCCCTCGCTTCATTCCAGTCATGCACTCGCGGAAGAAAGTCCTTCACGCGAGTCTCAGGAAGCATCGCAAGGAGTAGCTTGTCTTCGCGGATCGCAACTGGTCGATCCATCTTCACATAGTGGGAGTGCTCCGGTTTCCAGTTGTCAGACAGGTCATAGTCTTGCGAGTCCGTTGTCCATATCTGTTCTCCCTTCACGTTGAAGGTTCGCAGTTGGATCGGCGCTCTCTGTCCAGCGCTGCGGTCCCAGACTTTGCCAATCAGCGTCCCAACGCCAAGCGGAGCCTGCCCGCACACATTGATCCGCTCCAGTTGCCCGGTCAGCCTGCGAATTCGCTGGAGTCCCGCCTCGATCTCTCGCCATTCCTCCTCCGTTGGCGACAGCTCCTGATGGCCATCCACGTCAAGACGCAGATCAATGGCAGGCTGGGATTCCCACGCCTTCGGTAGCACCGCATCCCATTGCTCGCTGCGGTGTCCCAGATACAGCGTCAGTTCCTGCGTCTCCTTATCGATCCCTGCCGTAGCCAGGACACTGGCCGTATACTTTTCGAGGAAGCGAGGATCACTCTGCGGCTCAAGCCACAACACCTTGCGCCGTTCCAGAATGTCCCTATAGACAGGCGGCAGATCGATGGAGCCGGGCGGATCGATCCAAATCGGTAGAACGCGGAACCCAACCTCCAATTGATCCAGTGCCCACGCTACTTCCTGATCGATCCATTTTCGCGTAGCTGCGGTCTTGGTCAAGAAGACCGACAAGGAGCTGCACTGCCCCTTGAAAATTGCGTCTTGTAGCTGTTTGTCAAGATGCAGTCCGACGCGATCACATAGATCGCGCTTGTCGATCCAGGGACGCACTCCCAGCGGAGCTACTTGACGCAGAATCGGTGCGACATGCTTGACGTAGTCGCCTCCGTGATGGCTAATGAACGTCTTCACAACCGGCATCTGAGGACTCCTTTGCTTCTGAAGAAGCCACCCGGTGTCATTTCTCACGCACCCAGGCGCGCTTTCCATCTTTGGATGTGAACGTCGCCTTGCCACTGCCCCCGCTGCTGCATCTCGCGGAGGACTTCACGGGCCCTGATCGATAGCTGTGCTTGGTTCGGTTCACGTTCGATTCCCTCCATCAGCAGCTCCAGATAATCGTGTGCCACGATGCCGCGCTGCTTGTCTTGCGACCACATCGTTTGGAGCTCCTCATATAGATCCCTCGCCTCCTTGGGATGGAGCATCCGATGCCGGAACTGTACCCGTACATAGACCGCCTGCGCCCGCTTGCTATTCGGCTCTTCGTGGACTGCCTGCTCCGCATGCGCTAGCGCGGACTCCGCTAGAGGAAGTGCATCCTGTTGAGCAGGGAGGGATGCCAATCGCTCCTCTGTTCGCGCCAGCCACAGTGGCTTCACGGGCAGTCGCTTGGCCTCCATTAGCTTGCTACGAGCAAGCACCCAATCTTTCTGCTCGATCGCGAGCAGGCCCAATCGGTACGGAGTGTAATAAAACTCATCAGGAGACGGGTTTTCCTTCCACGCCGCGCGCTCCATTCGGAGCCGTTCCGACTGAGAATAGAGCCTCTGTGCCGCAGCCGTATCTCCTTGGTGAAGCTGCATATCTGCCAGCCGGTTGAGACAGTCCGCCTCGCCTTTGCGTTCACCCAGCGAGTGGAATTGCGCACAGGAATCCGCATACAGTCGGGAGGCATCCGCAAGTTGTCCCTGCTCACGTTCTATGTCAGCTCGCTTCTGCACAATCTGCGCTTGCTCCAGCGGAGACTGCGGAAACTGCGCAGCCTGCCAAAGAAAGGCATGGGCATCGGAGAGGGACTGTTCATCAAGAATCCGGTCCAGCTCACCAATGGGAAGCCTGCACTGCGGCAGGCTCAGCAGCACTGGTAGCATCAGCAGTACGGCGTATCTTCGCCAGGTCGCAGTGGTATGGAGAGTCTGCGGGATCGATGCAAGCAATGACGCCACTTCTTTGGCGGCGGGTCGATTCTGCGGATTGCGCTCCAGCATTCGAGCCACCAGCGAGACAAGCAGCGGTGACAGATCGACCAGGGGCGAAGACAGTCGAGGCGCTCGCTGGGTCAAGCGCAGTCGTGCCAACTCCTCGGTATTCTCCGTTCCAAACGGTCGATGACCAGCAAGCGCCTCAAACAGAATCAACCCCACCGCATAGACATCGGCGCGACCGTCGACCGTCTTCGAGTTGAGGAACTGCTCTGGCGCGGCATACTCTCGGGTTCCCAGGAACGCGCCTGTCTGGGTGCTGTGAGGAATGACCGCGAGCTGCTCCATCGGTAATTTCGAGTGGCTAAAGTCCGCCAGTCGCACCGAACCATCTGACGTAAGTAGAACGTTGCTCGGCTTGATATCCCGGTGAACAAAGCCGCACTCATGCAGCGCAGATAAGATACGGACGAGAGTCCTAATACTCGGTACGATCTGCGACGGCCACAATGGTCCTGTAAGCCGCGCTGCGAGCGATGATGGCAGGTACTCCATCACGTAGAAGGGTCGCCCGGCGAAGTCTCCCTCGTCGTAGACCCGCACCACGCCCTCCACATGGAGCTGTCGCAAACTCACCGCTTCATTGATGAACCGCGTTTGCAACACCTCGCTTGGCCTCTCGTCCTCCTTTAGGATCTTGAGCGCAAACGACTCCGACTCCCGCCGCACCAAGTACACCTCGCTGGTTCCTCCTTCGCCGAGGTACTCCGCGATGACATACGAACCGATGCGCTGACCGACCGGAAGCGTCACACCCAGACGCTACCACACAACCCCAAGCACAATCACCAACTCGGTTCCGCCCTGCGAACCCCCCCGACACATTCCAACAGACAGCCGAACGAGGCATACAACCCGACCGGCGTGGACGATAACTTCTGGAAGTCTCAATGCCCATTAAGACGGGCTTGGGTACTGCGGGGCGAACGGCGCCGGCAACTTTGGCACCTACGCTGAGATGTTTCAATGCCCATTAAGACGGGCTTGGGTACTGCGGGTCGACGAAGTCATGAATGCCACGAATACCAACCTTGTTTCAATGCCCATTAAGACGGGCTTGGGTACTGCGGGCGTTCCTGGGAAGAGGTCCGCATCGTGGGCGATATCGTGTTTCAATGCCCTTTAAGACGGGCTTGCGTTCTGCGGGCAGACAGATGTGTGTGGTCAGGTAAATACGAGACTATGTTTCAATGCCCTTTAAGACGGGCTTGGGTTCTGCGGGCAACCTGTACCGCACCTGCGCCGCAAGCGAGCCGACCGTGTTTCAATGCCCTTTAAGACGGGCTTGGGTTCTGCGGGGGCCGAGAATGTCGAAGTGTGCCTAGTCAAGTTCAATGTTTCAATGCCCTTTAAGACGGGCTTGGGTACTGCGGGTAGCGATATGGCTCACCCCGAAGGTTTTCCCTTACGTGGTTTCAATGCCCATTAAGACGGGCTTGGGTACTGCGGCTTGGTAAAGTGTGAGGCAGTCAAGGAAGGAGAACGGTGTTTCAATGCCCATTAAGACGGGCTTGGGTACTGCGGCGGCCTTGAGGAGGTGATCGCCAAAAATGGTTATGGTGTTTCAATGCCCATTAAGAACGCCTAACAGAACCAAAATAGCAGCCTCGGCAGCATAACTTTACAGCGT
>CALLYL010000286.1 GCA_937859535.1 uncultured Myxococcales bacterium | reverse complement strand
CTGCCTCATCTCCTTCAGATTCTTGGTTGGGTCGTTTTGTTAGGGGCTCTAAGTCACGCTGCCCTTTCCAGCTTCATCGAGGCGACGACATGCAAAGCAAGCTCTACCGAAGATCCGGATCACTGCTGTACTGGCTCCGCTACCAAGACGAGCGGGGATTCCCTGTTGAGCACTGCACAGGAACCGTCAACCTTGCAGAAGCAGAGATCCTCGCTGCTCAGCTTGGCGGCACCTGCGGAACTGCGTCCCGTGCAGCCCCGCACAAGACCAAAGACCCAGAAAGCACTGTTGCGCAAGCGCTAGCGCAGTTTGTTGAAACCTGCCGGATCGCTCGCTCTCCAGCCACCATCGAATGCTACCAGCAGAAAGGCGGGCACCTTGTGCGGCTGCTGGGAGACATGCAGCTCTGTTCGCTGTCCGTGGATCATGTGACCGCGTACTGCAAGAAGCGGCTGGAGGAAGGGGCGGCGCGAGAGTCTGTGCGCAAGGAGCTGGTGGTTCTGAGAGCCACGCTGGGCCTTGCCCGCGATCGGGGCGTGCTCGGCCAAGATCCGGCAGCGCTGATCCCGAAGTTCCGCGCCAAGTACCAGCCGAGGCAGCGCTGGATGTCAGCGGATGAGCTGGCCGGCCTGCTGCGCCACCTGTCCGCAGAGCGGCAGCGGTGGGTGCTTGTGGCGGTGATGACCGGGGGAAGGCTGAGCGAGATCGAATCGCTGACGTGGGGAGCGCTCGACTTCGAGCGCGGGCTGGTGCATCTGGCGGGAACCAAGACCGACCGGGCGAATCGCTACATCCCGATGGACGAAGGACTGGCCGAGCTGCTGCGGCCCATGCGCGGCAAACCGGGGGAGGCGGTGGCCGGTCAGTGGAAAAACGTACGCCGCGATCTGATCAAGGCTTGCGGCAAGGCGCAGATCGAGCCGGTGTCCCCCAACGACCTGCGGCGCACGTTTGCGAGCTGGCTCAAGCAGGCAGGCCGGGACTCCCTGGCGGTAGGAAAGCTGCTGGGCCACACCAGTTCGCGCATGGTGGAGCTGGTGTATGGGCACCTGGATCAGAAGGCGATGCGCGAGGCGATGGCCGCGCTGCCCTGCCTGGCTACCATCTTGAGCAACGCCGGTTCCGAATTGCAAAAGCCGGTGTAGTCCAGCTTCGAGCCGCCTAGGAAGATGCTGTCGCGACCGCCTCCAAGAACTGCTGAAGCGCGGAAGGTTGATAATCAATCAAGGTGCGCAGTGTCAGATCCTGAGGCGGAGACGTAGCCAGAATCCGCTTCTGCGCACGGAGTGCATAGCCCACTTCCATTGCTGCGCTGAGTCCTACGCGTCCCGAAGGCGCATACAGAATCACGGCATCCGCACGATCGATGAGCGAGAACACGTGGCGCTGAATCTGGGCCGGATGGGGAGATTGATCGCAGTCCAGGTGTACGAACCCGGACTCTTCGCCAACCGCCCGGGCTTGGGCGGGGGGATGCAGCACCGTAACCCCACGCTGGGTCAGGCTCGCGGAGAGAGCCAGCAGGCCCGACAGATCCACGCGATAGGAACCGATCACCACCACCGAAGTCTGCATCATGCGGTCAGGCAATCATACAGGGCTTCGGGAGGCACCCCGGTCAGAAGGCGATGCGAGAGGCCCGCGCTACGCTACTCTGGGCTCGGGGGAATGGGCATAAGCGGATGGATAAAGTGCTCGCCCCGGACTCAGTATTGCCTCGGGGGCTCGGAGAGGTCGAAGTGCATGTGCGCGCTGTGCGTGGTCGAAAAGGTCGGATTCGGATGGTCGGGGTGAAGGATCTCGCTCGATTCACCGATTTGAGACGGGGGATTGCGATCATTCCAGTTCTTTTTGCCCTCGTCATACAACGCTGAGAACAGACTCTCCGCGACGCTGCCTGTGCCTAAGAGTCGGAACTTGCCCTTTTTCCCTTGCTTCGTCCAGTCATCGTACACGGTGTAGATCGTGCCGTCCGTCGTCTTGATCCCCACAAAGTCAAGCGCACGGCCATCGTTGTGGCAGTCGTTGGATGGTCCCTGACCGCTCCCCACTCCGACGTGGTAAAGCGTTGTCGCTCCAAAGCGCGCCTTCAGCAGGGATGCCATCCGGTGCAGCGCCACCGCGTTCCGGACGTTGAGCCTGTTGAGTGCCACGACGCTCGGTGGAGACTCGACGTAGTCCTTTTTGTCCTTATTCCACTCACGGCAGGTCGGATTGGTTTTTAGGCCGCACTTCCAGTAAACGAACTGCACGCCTGCGATTGTCGGTTCGAGTTCGACCTTGTCTGCTGCCTGCGGGCTTGTGACTCGGCAGCGATTCTTTGGATCATATCGCGGCGGAGACTTCAGCGTGACTTCGCCGCTTTCGTGCAGGGAAACCAGGATCTCGAGCGCCTGTTGCCTCGTCATCTTGCGAGTCGGCAGGTCCGCACGCGAGACAGGAAAGATCGACGTCTTGGTCAGGCGACGGCACTCGGCTTCGTCTTCGGCCTGGGCGTGCGCCTGCCCTGGTAACGACAAAGACATCGTGAGAAAGAGCAGCGAGCGTCCAACAAAGCGGCTCACAACAGAGAGCATCATCATTTCATGATCCGTGATACCTGAGGCCGAATCAAGCGGTCGGATCTTTACGACAGAACGGCCTGCGGCGGACGTTGGCAAGCTGGCTCAAGCAGGCAGGGCGGGATTCGATGATGGTGGGGGAAGCTGCTGGGTCACACTAGCTCGCTCATGTTGGAGCTGGTGTATGGGCACCTCGGTCAGAAGGCGATGCGAGAGGCCATCTGCGCGCAGCCTGGCTATCCACCTGAGCAAAGCCGGGTCCGAGTTGCAGAAGCCGTTCCAGTCATCTACACCCGGTTTTGTCGTCGGTGAGGGGCGAAAATCTGTGGACGGTGTAGATAAAACACCCCAATCGCCCTGCTTAAAATCGAAATTCCCCGGATTTCCGCTAGAAATCACCAGCCACAGCGACAGAAAAGAGGGCGAAAAAGTACGCTGATTTTCTGTCCTCGTGTCATGTCTTACCGACGGAGAGACACGCCTCTTGCAGTCCGCATATCCAGCCATCTTTTTCTGAGCTTTTCCATCGCTCAGAGCCAAAAATGACACGGGGACAATTATCATTCCCCCAAGCGCATCTCAGCACATGACACGCTTTTGATGCAATCCGGTAGTCACCTCTACCATCCCCCCGTCGGTGACCAGTGCTCGGAGCCGGAATCGAACCAGCGACACGCAGATTTTCAGTCCGCCCACCTTCCGATGGTTCTCGACGGAAACAGAGGTCTGTTGAGCTGTTCCGGCAGAAGTCTGCCAATAGTCTGCCAAGTTCTGCGGAGTCCCTCCCGCAACGATAGGGGAGGGTGACGCAACGTTGGAGAGTGGTTTCCGGTGGTGTTCCGATTTCCGATTGAGTAGCTACCCCTCATCCTACTTGGGTCGGCGAGCGAAGAGGGAGTAGGCAGAAGTCACGGGCATCCATCGAGAACGATGGCCTGTACTTCTTTCGCTAGAATTGCGACCAGAACCGAAGAGGAGTCGGCTATGATAGGAGCGGATTTACAGTCAACTGCATGGACTTTCTTATCTATAGCCGCAAGGCCATTGAGTCAGCTCTGCCACCAGTGGTTCCCTATGTCGTCATCTCGATTACAACGAGTCCAACAGACTTGGCCTGCCTTCCCCCCTCTTCGTCCTGTCTTGGGGTCTTGCGGTTGGCGTTCTTTGACAGCGATCTCCCACTCGATGTCGAGGGTCCAGATGGCTTGTTTTCGCGGTCCGATGCGCGGCAGATTTGGGACTTTGTGCTGAATCATCGTGAGCGCGTCAGATGCATTGTTCTTCACTGCAACGCGGGACTGAGCCGCTCTCCGGGAGTGGCGGCCGCGCTATCAAACGTACTTACGGGCGATGATGCAGAGTTGTTTCGACGATTTCATCCGAACAGACGAGTGTATCGCACACTCCTTGACGTCTTCCACGCTGAGTACTCCAATCGCTGAGCAACCTTCGCCTTGACGTACTCGGGTATTGTCCGGCGCTGTGAACTCTTCCTTTTCTGATGCTGGACCCTCCGATTCAGCATGGACGAAGTCCGGCAGCGATGTGACACAGCTCAGCAGCACGGATGGAACCAAGATCTGTCCGTGTTTCTCAGCTCGAAGCACTACGCCATCAGTAGCCAACGCTGACGTCGGTCGCATCGCAAACCTTCCCGCTCGGTGGATCCGTTGACAGATTCTTCGACGAGTTACATATTAGGCTTCTGGGAAGTATGAAATCGACCCTGCTAATCGCTCCGTCGCGGGCCGTCCAGTTTGTATGCCTGTTAAGGCTGCGGAGATGGCGAGATTTATGTCCATAGCGTCACTTGAACTTCGATCTCGCCCATGAAATCGGCTCGGAGTGTGTGCCGACATTCCGTGGTCGAGCGTAGTGAGGAAGGGAAACCATGTCTAAGCATGTCCTGGCTTTCGCTTTGATGTTGTGTGCATGCGGTGCCGATCTTGGTGGAGGCAATGGTCCTGCTCCGATTGCGTATGAACCCAGTGGGCCTCCTATCGACGAGGGAATCTACCAACCCGTCAGCGTGCTGAGTGTCCAGGAAAACTGCCGGTTGGGTCTTACTGCGGCCAGCGTGATGAGCGACTACGAAGTGATGAAGCATGCCGACGAAAGCAATTCTCTGTATTCACTTGCCACAGTACCCAAGACCGATTTGGGTTCCTTTCGGGTGGGAACGCTGGGCCACGCTACGCTGACCAACTCCTCCATCCTGAATGACTCCGGCTGTGACTTTCTGCAACAGACGACCATCTCGATCGTGGTCGATGTTCGAATCCGGTTCACAATGTCTGTCACACAGGTTCGTTCAACCTTCAGGCAGGATGGGAGCAGTTCGGTTTGCAAACCACCTGCAGGAAATAGTTGTACGGTCAGCTATGCTCTATCGCTCCAGAAGCGATAACAGAGGGGTGCGCCTTCTTGATCATCTCTGCTATCGCAGTTCCGTCACGCAGCGGATCGATGCAAGCTGATTGTTGGGAGTCTCATGCGGCGGCTCCTTGACCCACACTCCGAACAGTCCGGTTGGATTCCCAAGATCGTCGAAGCACTGCTCATATGACACCGCACAAAAGCAGTCCGGATCGCTCATGCACGCTGTTGAAATCACCGGGTCTAGTGGATCACTGTGGCTAAATGGTGCAGCACTCGTTCCAGCAATAGACCATGCGTTGCAACAGGCCGGGCTGCATCTTGGCAAGAGGGTTGGCGGCAGCGCATAAGGTGTGGAGCGATCGACAAACCCTGCGATGCAAAGAGGAGTACCCAGGGCGTCGCTGCGAGGCTTGGCAGACAAGCAACTTGGACCGCGGTCGACGTAGCTTGGGAATCCGTGCGAAATCCACCCCAGTGCATCTTGCCACTTTGTAGGCTCGCAGATGCTTACTTCTTCGCGGAAGTTCGGATCAAATGCGCGAAGGAACTTGGACAGACGAAGCTGAGGAAGGCCGTACATGCGTTGATCAGTGCTGTCTTGGCATGCTGTGTGGACTCCTCTTTTGCGGTTTAAGGTATTGCTCGGACAGCTCATTCCTGCGCCAGGAATACACAGTGCTTCGTCGTAAGTGATGCTCACTCCACCCGGCTTGCTGGGTTCGCTCTGAGGATTGTCGAGCATGGATGGTGACCAGACCCCTGACAGATGCAGCTTGGTCGATGGACGCATGTTCCCAAAGAAGCGAATATACTTGTCTACTGATTCTAGGTAGCCATTTCCGGACTCTTGACAGTCACTCTTCACTCCGCTTGAGGTCAGCGGTTCGTTGCAGCGCAGGTTGTGTCCGAAGCAGCGAAAGTCATTGTTCCAGCAGTTGTAGTTAGGAACTCCGCTCATCCCAGAGCAATCCAGCGACTGCGGATTGTTTTGTCCTCGCGCGGTCATTGCCACCGAGCAGTCGTCCTCATCCGTGACGAACACTACCGCTAGCTGCGAACCCTGCCGCAGGAATCCACTGTTGGCTAGGCTGTGATTGTCGAGCGCACGCTTGGCTGCTTCCAGCGGAGACTCTAGCTCGCAGCCTGAATCACCGATCAGCGTAAGGCAGCGGAATGCTCCTGCTAGGTCTCCGTTGGGGATGTTGCTCGACTGCTTGTTCTTCGAAAGATAGCGCGCACCATCAGTGGGGGTCAGTGCGGTCGGACAGAGATCGCGGCACGCTGCCTGGGCATCGGCGGACCAAGCACTCTGATCACGCTCGCCACAGGACTTTCCTTGGAGTTCTCCGTCATCGCCTCGGTAGCTGGCGCAGCCAGTGACATTCCGTGAGCCTGGCTGAAAGGGAGTGTAAGGAGTCTGCTGCGCACCCAAGTCGGTACTAATCACTCCTAGATGTAGGTCAACAAAGGGCCTCTCAATGGCGGAAATAAACGCGGAAATCTTCTCTGCAAACAGGCGCTGCTTGGCAGCCATCCCTGGGCTGTTGTCGATCACAAACAGAACATCCAGGGTGGTTGTGTGCCGAGTTACGCTCCAGTCCGTCCTGGCAACTCCCAGGCAGTCTTGAAACAGTGCGATGGTTTCCGCTGCTGTTGCTCCGTTTGGGGCCGAACAAAGACTTCCTACCGTAGGGTCTGAACATCCGAGCGCTGACAGTAGCCCTGAAACCAAGCTCCAGCGGAGCGCTGCGATTCCACTGCCCATGGACTCTTCCCCCTTGCGAACAGAATGGCAAGATCACCAAGCTCTGAGTTTGGTCTCAGCGCCAAGCAATCCGAAGTCAACCTAAGGATCAAAAGCCCGCGCATCAAGTCCTACCCAACACAAGTTCAAGACCTACTGTAGAGATGGATCACAAGAAGAACAGCTAAGCAGCCGTTCCGGATAGATAGATCGTCAGAAAATAAGTGGAACCTAGAATCATTCTTATTGTCAAACGATGTGGAGCCAGTCTGTACTACAGGCGACTGGGAGAGTGGGCCCGGTTGTGTCTGGAGTGATCGCGCTACCCATACTGAGGAGATCGTCATGCGAAACATGCTGGTGGCTGGATGTGTCTGCTTGCTGGGCTGTGCCTTGGGGCCTGTGGTGATTGATGGCAAGCCAGTGGCGCGAGTGAACCACGTGTTTGTGGGGCAACCCTTCCATGTGACCCATAAGGAAGCACATCCCCGACCAGGCGGTCCCTCCGCGGGTACGCAAGGCGCGGGCGGCGACATCAGCGGCAACGTCTGCGGGATGTCTGTCAACCTCTCGGTTGAACATCGCCGCGACCATGTGGTGATCTCGGGATTTCTCGATGGCCAAGCACCGATGGATGTCACGATTCGCGAGGTAAATGGTTATCACAGGATAAAGGGCGGAATGGGCTATCACAACGTTGATCTGAGCCTGTTTGGGAACAGACTGATCGGCTGGATCGGACACTGCAAGGTGGACATGAGCACTGGACCCGATCCGCAGGCCAATCATTTGGTGCAGATGGTGAACATCCAGGGCACGCCGCGAGCGCTGATCTTGAGTGGTGTGAATGCACTGTGGGCGATGCCTGCGGCGGATCAGGCAGCGACACTTCCTCTGCTGCTACAGTGTCAGCTTAGCCAGATGTGGAATCACTTTGGTGCGGACCCGCCGGCCATCGGATTCGGAGGAAAGGAGTCGGCGGTGCCGATTGGAACGATGTCGCTGTCCTCGCGAAATAGCTTCTGCCGCTAGGCGCTTCGGCACGCTAGCTCGATTGGTGCTTCCAACCAGGAGTTGACCATGGATTCCCGTTCTATACTGTTGACTGGAGTGATGCTTGGG
>CALLYL010000285.1 GCA_937859535.1 uncultured Myxococcales bacterium | reverse complement strand
GCGAGCACGGCTTCGATGGTGAGTCCGGGATAGCGGGCCTTGAACTCGGCCAATGGCACCGCCAGGTAACAGACCGCAAACGCCGTGGGTAGCGTGATCCGGAGCTTTCCTTGCGGAGACGTTTGAAGCGCTGTGGCCTCTGTCTCTGCATCTTTGAGAGCCCGCATCGCTTCGCTACATCGCTCGAAATAGGCGCGGCCGGGCTCTGTGAGTGTGAGCTGTCGAGTTGTCCGTTGTAACAGTCGAACCCCCAGTCGATCCTCGAGTCTTCCGACCAGCTTGCTCGCATAGGAGGTGGTGACCTCTAGCCGTCGAGCGGCGGCCGTAAAGCTCCCTTCCTCAATCACCGCTAGGAATGCCTCCAGTTCGACCAAATGACTCATGGCAGGTCAGTGTCGCAGATTGGAGGAACGAGAAGGGAGATCAACTGCACATGAGGTGCGAACGAGACTACCAGCAGCGACCGTGATGCATGGGGCCAAGGCCATGGCGATGCCATACTACGGGACGGTACATCGGACGAGGCGCAACCACATAGACCGGGGCGAACGTCCGATATACGGGAGGGGTGTAGACCGGAGTCTGGTACACAACCGGAGTCTGGTACACAACTGGAGCCTGGTACACCACCGGAGCCCGATACACCGGAGCCCGATACACCGGAGCCCGATACACCGGAGCCGGAGCGAAGTGCGGACCACGCCAGGGATTCGCCGAAGCTTCCGTTGCAGACCCGAAGAAAATCGCCGAAGCAAGACCGACAGTCGCAAGCAGTTTCTGGGTGAACATGGAAAGCCTCCGTTCGTTTCGTTGGGTTCTGCCTAGAGCCAGTGCATCGCTCATGCCAAGCTACGTGGAACGAGCGTTTCCGACGGAGACGACGCGTTGCGACTATGAACCTTCGGTCACACGGCTTGTGAACGGAGTCCGATGAAGGACAGGTTGCTCACGCGCTATCCGATTCTTCCCCTCCCATTGCATCCTTGTCGGAGCCTGAGAATTCTCATACCATGGGTGTGATGTGAAGATCCCACAGGAGCACCCCGCTCGCATGAGTGCATCCCTACCACATCCCTTGGCCCAAAGCCGCGCTGCGTACGCGCTGCGACTACACCCCTTACGCAGGTGAGTGGCTCTGCCATCAACACCGTAGACTCTCAGAGGTTGCATTGGAAAAGTCTTCCGCCAAGAACAGCTACGATCTGGTCCCCTATCCAAGTGGGGCTTTTCGTCAGACCCACCCGGACCACCTCGCAGCGCTGGCCACTCTGTACGGAATGAACCCAGCTCCGGCACCCACCTGTCGGGTGCTCGAACTAGGCTGCGCCAGTGGCGGCAATCTGATCCCGATGGCGGTCAGTCTGCCAACCGCGACCTTCGTGGGCCTCGACTACTCACGCCGGGAGATTGACGAGGGGCTCGACCGGATTGCCACCCTAGGGCTGGCCAACTTGACGCTTCGCCACATGGACATCTTAGAAGTCTCTGACATTCGCACAGAGCTGGGGAGCTTCGATTACATCCTCGTGCATGGCGTGTTTTCCTGGGTGCCCGAACCGGTGCGTCTGCGCATCTTGGAAATTTGCCGCGATGGTCTCTCGAACCAAGGTGTCGCGTATATCAGCTACAACGCTTATCCCGGCTGGCACATTCGGCAGTTTGTGCGTGGGCTGACCCGATTCCATGTCAGGAACATCGAGGAACCGAAGGAACGGGCGCGGCAGGCTCGATCGGTGCTGGCGTTCGCTGAGCATGCGGTACCTGCCATTGATGCTCTGTACAAGGCCGAGTTAAAGGGGCAGCTCGATCGGGTTGCGCAACTCACCGACGAAGTGCTGCTGCATGACGAGCTTGGCGATTGCAACCAGCCGTACTACTTTCACGAGTTCATGGAGCTGGCTGGCCAGTATGGCCTGCAATTCCTAACGGAGGCAGATCCCTCCTACATGAGAATGGAGCGCTACTCTCCTCAAGTGCAGCAAGCGCTGAGCGGAGCGGGGGATCTGGTGGTGACGGGTCAATACCTGGACTTCCTGGGTTGTCGACCCTTTCGACAGACACTACTGTGCCACAAGCAGGTGTCTCTGCAGCGAAGCCCGCAACCCAACTCCACCGCGCAGTTTTCGATTCAAGGCACCTGCTCCCCAGTATCGAAGAAGGTGGACCTGAGCACTGGCGTGGTCGAGCGTTTCCAGAGCGCCAATCACGTCATCATCGGACTGGATGAGCCCCTGTCGAAGGCCGCACTGCTGTACCTACACCGAGTCGCGCCCCAGCCGGTGCCGTTCGAATCCTTGCTGCTGGCCGCCTGGAAACTACTGGACAGAGCGGGAGAGCCCAGCGATTCCGATCGGGAGGGTCTGGGTGAACTGCTGCTCGCAGTCCATGGTGGTGGCATGGTTGAGTTACACCTCCACCCGCCCTCCTTCGCGGCTACTCCCAGCCAGCGACCTCGCGCCAGCGCGTTGGTTCGGCATCAGATCCAACACGAACCGTTCATCGTCAATCTGCTCCACCAAAACGTGCACATCGAAGATCCACTGGCCCGCTGCATGCTTTCGTTCCTAGATGGCCAAACAGACCGCGCAGTCCTCCTGTTGGCGGTTGAAGCAGAGCTTGCGCAGGGGCGCTTGGTGATTCCCAGCGATGGCCCCCCCTTGACCGAACGGATCGAAGCCAACCTGCACAAGATGGCCAGAATGGCTCTCCTAGAAAGGGAGTAGTTTCCGCATCACCACACCAGCCGATCGAGGCGGACGCCCCGATTGCCGCAGTCCCTGAAGTTCTCGACGAGCACGGGAAGCCGGTGGCCTTCTCGGATCGACGGAGCGCCGGGGGGGATGCCCCACCGCAACCTCCGAAGGTGCCGGGCCCACCAGTGCGCTCAGCGGCGGCCCGGCTGCTGGCCACCTACACGGTGACACAGACTGGAGTGGTCGCCTAGAGTCCAACTCCGTCGTTTTGCAGATGCCCGGAGGGAGAGCACGTCACAAGGAACGCTTTTGCTTACTTACATAGGCGATGAGCTTCTTGCCAACTTCTTCGGGCTTCGTTTCGCGAGCAAGCGCAGCGAAAGGAGAGGGCTTGTGCGCACGACCTCCGCGAGGCGATCCCATGCCGGGCGATATTTCGCATGCCCCAGCACGTACGTAATCCCCTCAATGTAATCGTGCTTCTCATACCACTTCGTTTGGGGCGCGATATGCTGCCCAGTTGAGCCCGCTTTGATCTTACAAGACCATTGTGTAAGGCGACTCAGAATAGCTGCAAAGACATCCTGCCGTCCTGTCGCCACAAGCGCTGCCGCTGCTGTGCGCCGGAGAGGCGAATCATAACCGACGAATTTCTTGCTGACGGAGCCCGCAGGCTCATCAAACGCCAAGAGCAACACCTTCACGGTCTCATCGCTCTGGGCACCACATAACGCACGGACTGCTTCCACACGCAGTGAAAGCGGCACAGAAGGCGAGGCAAGCTGCCGAAGCAAAGGCTCTGAGCCAGCCCTATCCAACGTCGCCACGAGCGCCGTGTCATCTGCCTTCACCAGACGTGTATACAGTTCTTCCAGCGTAGCTTGCCCTTCCGCCGAGAGCCCTCGCTCTTCCCCTCCGGGCGTCGCGCTTTTCGTTGCAGGGCTAGTCGTGGGCACCGGAACGGCCTCGGCGCGCTTCTTCTTCGAGCTTCTGGTCGCTTTCGCTTGCGCCGCCTCATCTCGCTCCAGCGTGATTTGCAATCGGGGCCTATGGAAATAAGGGAGTTCCGTCGACAACGTGCGACCATCCCCACTTTGCATCGTGATTCGATAGTGACTCAGGTCCGTCCACTGATGGCTCCAGATTCCCGAGTTTTCCAGCTCGGTCCCATCCTGCTCTACCTCGATCCGGATCGTCTCGGTGGTTCCCTCCGCACACTCCACCGTTCCCTGCACGACCGTTGCTCACAGTGCAAGGGGCGCGTTCGGCACAAAGGAGGCCTCCGCCTGCCTCCGAAGCTGACGATACCGGGCGGACAAACGGAACGCGAAGACCGCAAGCCCGATCGTCCCGAAGCCGTATACGAACAGCATCGACTGCCAAGGGTCGATATGGTGAAGGCTGAGGGTCTGTTCGCTGGCGAGCATTGCCGACGCAACAGGGTATCACGAATCGTTCGCTTACAATGCTTGATGTCCCGTTGCAGCTCAAGGCAAGGCCCGAAAGAACCCCGAGACTCCTCTCGCGGAGACTCGATCCAGCCATCTTTTTTTCGGCCTGAATTTCCACAGCGGATGGGACAGTGCCGATAATTTCGCCGTGATTTTCGTTAGTTAACGACTAGTCAGTATGTAATCGGTTGGCTATGATGTGCGCGGGATGGAATCCGTCGTTGTAAGCTCTCTGCTGGGTAGAGCCGTATCGTGCAACTTGGTACGGCGCAAAGTATCGATGCGTATAGGTGGGCTTTGGCTGCTATGTGCGCTACTCCTTCCCTCTCTCGGAGCAACGGGGGGCTGTGGTGACAAGGCGGAGTTCACCACAGAGCACTTGCAACGCAATGCGGTGAAGGTGAGGCTCGAAGGCCCTCTGGCTACCATCGACAAGTTGCGATTGAGCGTCTCCGTAGACGGCCGACCGTCCAAGAAGCTCGAAGACATGGACGTGAAGAGAGAGTTTGCCTTGGTGCTACCGGACGACACGAAAGGCAAGCTGACAGTACAGATCGACGGAATCAATTCGCAGCGATGGATGATTGCTTCTGGGAGTGGCGTTGTCGACGTAGCACCCGACCAAGTAGAACGGCTCACGGTGATACTGAAAGGGCAGGGCGAAGTCTGTCGGGATGGCTGGTGCTACCAGAGCTCCGTACCACGTCCCGATACGATTCAGGCACTGTTGGCGTTCACCGACAAGCCAGCGTGGCAGACAACCCCAGCCCCCAAAGACAATCCGGTCTGGGTACTTGGGAATCGCGGGCTCTTTCAACAGTGGGATGGCGACGTGTGGCGCGATCTCCCCGCCATTTCTGGTCTGGAGGATCGACAACTCACGAGCATCGCGATGTCTGCGTCTGATGACATCTGGGTCGCAGCGCCAAACCCCGCCACCTATTCCTTCAACGGTGCAGGTTGGACGAACCGTAGTGGGACTCTCCGCAAGATCTGGTCCGCTGGACTGAACGATGTTTGGGGCATCGACCAACAAACGATTTCTCACTGGGATGGTTTGCGCTGGGCCAACAAGAAGCCAGCAGGCATTGTTCCAGCGGCAGAGTTCTATGGTGTGGGCGGTACTGGGCCGAATGACGTATGGGTCGTCGGGAATGTCGTGCTGCGAGATACTGGGTCTGGACTCACTCAGCTCGCTCCATCAACCAATGGAGCCACCATGCACACTGTCTGGCGCGATCCGAAGACAGGGACGGTGTGGATGGCTGGCCGCTCGGGAGGAGTTGGCGTGATCTTGCGCGGGGAGTCCCCCTACCTGACGGCGTGGGAATCAGTGGCCACACCGTTCGACCCGAACATCATCTTCTATGACATCTCCGGGATCGATGGGAAGAACATCTGGCTCTGTGGTGACAATGGTTCCATTGCTCACTGGAATGGAGCGCAGTGGCTCAAGGTTTACAGTGGTATGTCTGCGACCCTGCGGACGATCTCGATCCGTTCCTCAGACGATGTGTGGTTCGGTGGTGACGGCGGCACCGTGCTGCACTGGAATGGCAGCGCGATCGAGCGGAAGGCTGGAGGTCTGCCCAACTTTCAAGGAATCTGGGGAACCGCAGCGGACAATCTGTGGGCGGTTGGATCCGGTGGCGCGATCTACCACTACGATGGCCAGACGTGGAAACCGTCGAAGTCGGGTGTCTCGTACGATCTGACCTCGATCTGGGGCAGTTCGGCCACTGACATTTGGGCGGTCGGCATAGATCGGGAAGCGGGAATTGCCTATGTGCTCCACTGGAATGGCAGCACGTGGGCACCGAGTAAGCAGTGGAATGGGAATTCCGAGCGTCCAACTGTCTGGGGAGCTGCTTCAAACAATGTGTTGGTGTCTGTGGCTAAAGGTCAGTACAACCAGTGGAACGGGAATGGGTGGTTCGAGAACATTCCTATTTTCACCTCAGGACATAGTATCTCTAACTTCGATGGATCCTCCGATCAGGACATCTGGGCTCTGGGGGTGAACAAGGGGGGGCTGGGCGTGGCTCGACGTATAGGAGCTACCAACACGTGGCAGGACGTTTCGTCGAGCATTCCGGGCTTGATGGTTTCGAACGATTATTTGGCGCAGATTCGCGTGTTCTCTCCTCAGGAGGTTTGGATTGCAGTCGCGCCAAACAATCTTACCTCTTTGGTTTACCGCTGGAATGGTGGTACCTGGGAGGCCACGGACTGGTCTTCTCCGTCGGGTGCCGGTCCCGTGGGGGTCATCGGAGGATCTGCCCCGAACGACATCTGGTTCGGTGGATTCCAGAACTCGCTTGCGCGGTGGACGGGATCGGCTTTGGAGCCAAAGTATAATGGTAGTGGCGGGACAGAGTTAGACGTCCAGCGCCCGCTGGGGATCCGCAGCATCTTTACCCTGAGTCCGGGCGTGAGTTGGGCCGTGGGAGACGGTGGACTCATCATGCGGACGCAGTAGCGGACAGGTGCACCCTTCTGTTGGTTCATCGATTGGAGCCACGAATGAATCCGTCACATCGCACACTCTGTTTGGCTGTCGCTACCTGGTGCTGGAACTGCGCCACCGATGCGCCAGCACCTGATCCGCAACCACTGACGGTGTCGATTGAGGTATCGGGACCGATTGGTGAGTTGAAAACGGTCCGTCCGATCATCTCATTGGGTGACAAGAAGTGGACGCCGTTTGCGCCAACAGCGCTTGACAGGAAGACTGGGCTGGCAAGCTTCAAGCTATCGCTCGATCCCGGCACGCGGGGAAAGCTGTCGGTTCAGGTGCAGGCGATAAGTGACGACGCGCTGCTCAGTGATAGCGCACAGAACGCAGTGATGCTCGATGCCGATAAGCCGTACTCATTGGCGCTCGCGCTCACTCCGGTCGATTACTGCGGAACCGATCAGTGGTGTTGGGAGCGACCGAAGAAGCTGGGAACCATCGTCACAGACATCTGGGGCACGGCGGCTGATGATCTGTGGGTCGTTGGAATGAGCGGGAGACCGCTACACTACGACGGCTTTGCGTTCTCAGAAGTTCCGCTGATCGATGACAACGCTGGCACTCCCATGGAAATCCTGACTCCCAACTTTATGGGTGTGCATGGAACCAGTACCACGGATGTCTGGGCCGTCTCTCACGGACAGTCCGGTCGCGGTATGCGCCGAGGACTCTGGCGATTGGAAGGCTTCGCCTTCCGCTCTGTCTATACGGGGGATGTCATCTTCTCCGGCGATAGCCTCCCTGCGTTTAGTTCGGTCTGGGTTTCCCCGCGTTATGTTTGGGCTGGGGGACTCCGCTTTGCGAATCGCCCGGGCACTCAACAACCAGAGAACTCGACCTTGAAAGCCGGAACGATCATGAACCGGATGCTGGCCCCAGACCCAGCAAGACCGGATGACCTATGGGCTGTCGGAATGCAGTACCCGACCGCAGCGATTTGGCATTGGGATGAGGCGACGACGAGTTGGAGGGCGGAATCCATTGATCCAACTGGAATCAATACCTTCGGCTTTCATCACCTATGGGGATCCTCTGCGGACAACCTAGTGGCTTCTGCGTCGCAGGGCTATACCCGCCTCCAGCGTCAGGGAACAACCTGGCCGACGTCCTCCCCTTCCACCCGCCTCGACCACCTCGCCCCCTC
>CALLYL010000284.1 GCA_937859535.1 uncultured Myxococcales bacterium | reverse complement strand
AACATACTCAGCGCCTATGAGTGAGTCTGAGTCGTCCCCGGTCAGCGCTCCATCCGACGAGGTTGTCGCGAAGAGCGTGCGCGGTGCGGCGACTACGACCGTCGCGGGCCTGCTCGGACGGGCAGCAGGCCTGGTGACCACGCTGTTGGTCACGCACTTTGTTCAAAAGAGTGAGTACGGACAGGCCAACCTGGCCCTGATCATCGCGACGGTGGCCAACTCGCTGACGCTACTCGCCCCACAGCAAGCGCTACTGACGAGACGCGACCGTTTCGAAGAAGCCGCGAGCCTGGTGCAGCGCTACGTTCTGTGGATCGGCGCGGTGGTGTTCGGTGGGCTGTATCTTCTGGGGCGTCCGCTACTCGGGGTCTTGCAAGAGCCGACGGCACTGCCACTGCTGCAACTGTACTGCCTGGCTCTGTGGTTCGAGAGAGTCGCACTGATTCCGGCCATCAAGCTGCGCTATCGGTTGCAGTTTGGTGACCTGGTGAGGGTCGACCTGCTTGGTGATGCGGTCTATGTCGTGGTCACAATGGGTGCGGCGGTGCTCGGCAGTGGCGCGATCTGCCTGCCGCTGGGGATGCTGTCGAGGCATTTGACGAGGGCCGGGTATCTGAGAGTGCGTCTCGACTTGCCGGTCCTGCCTGGGCTGCCGCCGCGTCTGACCGACGAGTCACGAAGGCTGCTGGGCGAGCTGTGGCAGATGACGTGGCCCATTTACTTGTCTTCGCTGGTGGAACTATCGACGCTGTACATGGACAACGTGTTTGTCGGTCGCGTGTACTCGATAGGTGCCCAGGGGGTTTATGCCGTTGGATACACCCTGGTGATGACGCCCAGTGAGACGATCGCAATGTATGCCGCCAGTGCGATGGTGCGAGCTCTTGGTCTAAGTGATCGGGACCGGCGACAGCAAAACTTTTTACAGGGTCTGCGCTATGTCTCGCTGTTGCTGCTACCTCTGGCGGTGGGGGCGGCGCTGGTTGCTCCGACGTTTGAAGCGGCGCTTCTGCCCGAGCGCTGGCACGGCGTTGCACAGGTGATGAGTGGCTTGTCGCTGGGCGCGCTGTCCCTTGGGTTTCATCGAATGGCGTTTGCACAGCTCACGGCTCTGCATCGCTCGCGACTGGCTGGCGCGATCTATGCCATGCAACTTTTTTGCTTTGTCGTGGGTTTATGGATTGTGGCGCAGACCGATCCGGGGCGCGTGCAGATGGAGCGTGTGGCACTGGCAGTGTCGGTCGCGTTGGCGATGGCGGCAAGCTGCGGCGTGGCCATGACGATGTGGGTCGAGTCACTGCGCTTCTCGAAGATCGCCGCCGCGCTGGCCCCTGCGGTTCTGGCTACGCTGATGATGGCGATGGTGCTGCTTTCACTCAGGGTGGCCACGGCGCGCCTGAATGTGGCGGCCACGTCACTGCGACTGGTCGGTGAGGTAATGATTGGGGCGGGCTCTTACGTACTGTGCCTACGACTCGGCTATCCGGCGCTGTTTCCTGAAGTCAGGAACTTTATCGCTCGACGGAAGTAGGGTAGAAGCGAAAGATGCGAGCCGCACCACAGCCGATCCCGGAAGAGTTTGCCCAGGGTGTGGCCTGTCATCTGTCGTCACGGGGCCCGGCGGCAACCCAGCGCCTGGGGCAGATCATTGGGGAAACCTTGCAGGCGGGCGATGTTCTGCTGCTTGATGGTCCGCTAGGGGCTGGCAAGACCTGTCTGGTACAAGGGCTGGCTGTGGGCCTGGGGGTTCCACCGGGGACCATCGTGAACAGCCCATCGTTTGCGCTGGTTCATCAATACGAGGGACGGCTCTGGTTGGTGCATGCCGACCTGTATCGCCTGGAACACCCCGAGGAACTCAGTGAGCTGGGCTTGTGGGAAGCTGCCGAGACGGGCGGGGTGGTTGTTATCGAGTGGGCAAGTCGTTTTCCAGGGGAGATGCCCCGGGACCACTTGGCGCTCCAGATCGTGCCGGGCAACGGTCGGATGCGAGAACTGACGCTGCGAGCGAGTGGACCTACGGCGAAGGCTCGTTTGTGCGCGCTCGAACGGAAGCTACCGGCGGAGCGGAGGATAAAGTGAGCGAGATGAATGATTGGAAAATTACCATCGATACCCGACGCGGGGGCTACCTTGAGTCGTTTAGTCGGGTTCGTGCGGTCGTGGTCGATGTGACGGGGCGCGTGGTGATGCAGGCTGGCGACTGTGAGGAGCCGGTGTTCTGGCGCTCGACAGCGAAGTTTGTGCAAGCACTGAGCTTGTTTCGTAGCGGGGCGATGGATCGCTTTGGCTTTACCGATCGAGAGCTGGCACTGGCCTGTGGTTCTCATTCGGGAGGTGATGAGCACGTCGCGCTGGCCCACAGTATGCTCGATCGAATCGGACTGACCGTCGACGACTTGCACTGTGGACCACATACCCCGCTCGGAGCAGAGGAAGCCAAACGACTGGCGGGGGAGAAGCGTACGCCCACCAAGCTGCACAACAACTGCTCGGGCAAACATGCGGCGATGCTAGCGGCGTGTCGAGCGCGGGGCTGGCCACTTGTTGACTACAACCGCCATCACCATCCGCTCCAGCAAGAGATCCTGGCGCATCTATCGACCGTGAGTGGGGTCGATGCTCGGCATATTCAGTTGGCGGTCGATGGCTGTGGCGCGGTGGTGTTTCGGACCCCGCTCATCGGGTTGGCCCGGGCCTATGCACGGCTGGCGGGCGATGCGCTGCCTGCGCCTCATCAAGCGGCAGGCCGACGGATTCGAGGGGCGATGGCGTCTGCACCAGAGCTGATTGCTGGGCCAGGTCGGCTGTGTACAGACCTGATGCAGGTGTCCTCGCACAACCTCATTGCCAAGATTGGGGCCGATGGCGTGTATGGCCTGGCGGCCGTTCAGACCTCGAACGGGCCATGTGGTTTGGCGGTCAAAATTGAAGACGGCAACATGCGGCTGCTCGGTCCCCTGGTCTGTCAGATGGCGGCGGCGCTCGGTTGGATTGACGGTGAACAGCTTGGCAAACTACGACCGCATTGGCACCAGCCCATCATCAACCACCAAAAAGAGCTGGTCGGCGACGTTCACGTCAGCATTGACTACTAGTTGTCGCGGTGCCGCCTGGCCCGTGCCGGTGGGCTGGCCAGGTTAGGAATGGGTGGGCTGGGGGGTGAAGTCGGCGCTTGCCGATGAGGCAGGGGACTCTTTGGGGTGGCGCACAGGCTTGCTGGCGGGTTTTGCGGTCAAGCCGTTCATCACGACTTTGATGCGCCACACGGCGGTGATGTTGGTCATGATGGCCATTAGCACCATCACCACAGCCACGATGTGATACTGCGGTGTGGTGGCAGTGGGCTCAATGTACGCGGCGGCAATCGGGGCGATAGCGGTTGATACGCCCAGCCAGACGCCGCGCTCGTGGCGTTGCATGTAACCGACATTGGCGCTGACTCCGACCGAGTCCCCCTTGGCGCGGCTGTAGCTGACGATGGTGCTGCCAACGAGCGTGATGGCGGTGACGCCAAAGAGCCAGGGCTCGTTTCGGTAGTAGTAGAGGAAGCCGAGAAACGTAAAGACGTCGTTATAGCGGTCCATCGTCGAGTCGAAGAACTCACCTGCGGCGGTGCAGTTGTTGGTGGCGCGGGCGACGATGCCGTCCCACGCGTCACAGGTGAATGCGAAGAGCAGCGTCCAACCTCCGAACGCGAAGTGCCCCAAGGCAATCGCTCCGGCTGCTAACAGCGTCAGCAACATCGAGAGGAAGGTAATCATGTTCGGCGTGATACCGAGCGCGATGAAGATGCGGACCGGGATGCGGAACATCCAGTAGCCAAACTCCATGAAGATGCGCGGTAGCCAGGGAGTCTTGGCGACTTGATCAATGCGGGGCGTGCGGTCCATCCCGAAGATGACGCATTTGACGCAGTAGATGAGAAACGAGATGACCCAGAAAGCGGGCAGGCCAAGCAGGGGGATAAGCACCGTTTTCGGCAGGCTCCACAGCGGGCTGGTGACGGAGTTGGCGGATGCCGGAGACGAGATACTGACAGAGCTAGCAACTGCTGTCAGCGATACCAGGTTGGTAAGATCAAGCATGGGATTCTCTAAGCGAGTGAGCGGTTTCCTAGTCTGGTCGACGCGTCAAACGTGCGATAAATGAGAAGAAATGCTGCAAGACGACTGCCAAAGGCCCAGCATGTACTTCGAACACCCCTTACCGACGGAAGCGGTCGGTCAAAGACTCTGTCAGAAATTTACCACGTGCTGTGCCAAGGGCCTCTCTGGCCGTGACATTGTCGAATTTTCGACGCAGCGGCATCTGCGATGGTCGGTGATATGGGGGCTATTGATGGTGCTTGGTCTTGGCACCAGCGCTCGAGCCGAGGATGCGGACAAAAAGACAGCCGCCGCCACGGCTGAAGCCAAGACCAGCCACAATCGTAAACCGTATCCGCCACTGCGCACGGCCAGTGGGCAACCGGCGGCTTCGTCATCGACACCACTGGTACGTGGCGCGGTGCCTCCGCTGCGTGATGCGGCTGCGGGAACCACTCCGCCGATGCTCTTGGACGGGAAGGGCTATCTGATGGTGGGGAAAGGTGAACTGACCGGTTCAGAGTCCCCTCGCTATCAGATTGCCCTGTACTTGGAGCATGCTGGAGCACGGGCGCAGTTTGGTTCCCTGCTGACGCGGGCACCGACCAAAGCGATGCTCATGAGCGAAAGCCGGGCCCAGTATTTTGTGATCTGGGGTCGCTTTGCCAAGTTGCTGGTGCTGAAGATGACGAAACCGGCGACCAAGACCGAGCTGGCGGAGATGTTTCATGCCGGGATGCCCGAGGTCTTTAGCGACCGTACTCCGGTGGAGCTGCGCAAGGATGCCGAGTCGCTGCTCAAGCTTGTGGATCATGACTTGGCCGAGGGACAAGAGCTGCGGATCCACATCAGCGAGCAGGCCCAGATGGACCTCTACCTCGACGGCGTCAAGCACGCTGGCCCGCAGAACGCCAAACTGGCCCGTCACCTGATCGAAATCTGGCTGGGCTATCGCTCGGTGGCGCACAGCTTGAGAAACGTCCTCATCGACAAGATTGAGGTCTTAAAGACGCCACTCACCAAGGCGAGCAAGTAGCCTTCCTGGTTTCAATCGGTGGCTTTTCTCTAGCTGCCACGTCGCCGCTCACCATCTGTCCCCAACAAACCGCCTGCCGGAGTAGCTGCGCGCTGCTACGCTCGATTGTTTGTTACCTCTAGTCTTACAGACGAAGGAGTCACTATGAGTACCTGGGTTCGCAAGCTGGTTCTCTCCCTCGGATGGCAGTTGCCGACGGTGGTTATCTTGGGATCGGCTCTGGTCAGCGCGGGAGGCTGTGACACGCAGACCAAGCAAGCGATTGGCTGTAATACCAATGCAGACTGTCCCGGCGGACAGGTCTGCGGCATGACCGGGCAGTGCATCCCTCCGCCGAAGACCATCGTTGTTTCCATCACCAAGCTCGGCGATGGGGCAGGGTCGGTTACGTCGCAGCCTGCCGGAATTGACTGCGGGGCAACCTGTAGCGGCAGTTTTGAGCTGGGTAAGCCCATCACGCTGACCGCCACTCCGCAGAGCGGGTCAACGGCGTCTGGATGGTCGATTGGCTGCACCGGGACCGCGCCGACTTGTACGTTTACTCCGACCCAGGACGAGCCGGTTCAGGTGGCGATGAACTTCGCGGTGCAAGCGCCCATCCAGCCGCCCGCGCTTTGCAACGCGCAGTCGTTTTGTTGGGAAAATCCCCGACCCCAAGGCAACTTGCTAAACGATGTCGCGGTTCTACCATCCGGCGAGGTCTGGGCCGTTGGTCAGGTTGGAACCGTGGTTCGTCGTGTCGGGACCACCCAAAGTTTGCTCAGCAGCGGCACAATCCAAAACCTCACTGGGGCAGCAGTGGTCGGGACCGACGTGGTGATGGTCGGAACGAGCGGCACCGTCATGCGCGGCTCGGGCGGGGTTGTCACCGGTGAAACGAGCGGCATCCTTCAAGACCTACTGGATGTCACGGCGGCTGGCACCGGGGCAGTGGCCGTTGGAGTTGGGGGCAAGATCCTGCGACGAAATGGCATTGCGTGGAGCAGTGACGCCAGCATCACCACCCAGACCCTGCGCGGCGTGGGCATGAACGGTACGGAAATCTACGCGGTCGGAGATAACGGCACCGTCGTGGCCAACTCCGGTAGTAGCTGGCGAACGGTCACAGATGCGCAGTTTGGCAGCAAGCCTTTGTCGGCGGTCGCAGCTTTGGCAGGAAGCACCTTCGTCGCGGCGCAGCAGGGGGATATCTTCCGGCAAGGCACACCCTGGTCGCGGGTCTGCTGCGTCAACCTGCCTGATATTCGGAGCATGATCAGCTCCTCGTTTGGTCTGATTGCCGTGGGGTCTACCGTTGGTGGTGCGATTCTACAGAGCAGCGATGGCAGCACCTGGACCACGCCAATTGATGGCGCGCAGACGCTTTTCTACGGGGTTGGGGCTACCACGGGTGAGGCCTGGGCGGTCGGGGACTCGGGGGCCATGCTGCAATACAAGGGGGGGGCATGGAGTCCACAGACCAGCGGGTCGACGAGGTTGCTGCGAGCTATCTCGGGGACGGCCCAAGGCTACTTTGCGGTGGGGCAGAGCGGTGCTTTACTTCGCTCGGTCAGCACCTCGGTTTTATCGTCGACGGCACCACTCGCACCGGACTTTGCGGGCGTGAGCGCAGTGAGTTCGACCGAGGCCTGGGCGGTCGGCGATGCAGGGACGATCTATCGCTTCGATGGCAGCGCCTGGAATAAGGTCACAAGTGGTACCGGTTCCACGCTACGCGGGGTGTGGGCGGCCGGTCCGGATGATGTGTGGGCAGCCGGTGACGCGGGCACCATCGTTCATGTCAAAAATGGCAGTGCTACCGCGATGTCGGGCGGCACCACCCAGAACTTGCTAACGGTGTGGGGCACGGGGCCAAACGATATCTGGGCGGCGGGTGCGGCGGGTGCGGTGGTCCGCTACACCGGAACGTCGTTTGCTCCTGTGACGGGACCGGCGACCAGCAAGGCCATTACCAGCATCTGGGGCAACCTGAGCAGCAACGTTTGGATGGTCGCTGGTCCAGATGTCTTTGTCTGGAACGGCAACAACTACCAGAAGTACACGCCCTCGGGAACGGATCTGGCTGCGGTCGCTGGCTACGGCGCTGATCTGTATGTGGTGGGAACCAAGGGACAGCTACATCGCTACTCGGGTGGAAACTTCAGCCTGATCGAGACCGGGACTCGCAACAACCTGTACGCGGTAGCGCTGTCGGCCACGACGTTGTGGCTCGCTGGCGACAACGGCACGATCCTCAGCAAAGCGCGCTAACGCAAGCCGAGGTTAGGTTTGGGGGGGTTACAGATCCTGCCAGTCGGCAGGACGCTCAATCGGACACATGCCCGTAAGCTGAGCCAGGCGCTCGGCAACGGCGTCAGCCTCGGACTCCATTCCTTCGCCAATCAGCCACTCGATCTCGCCCCGTGCCGAAGACAAGGAGCGAACCACCGCTAGACCGTCGAAGGCCTCGACGATCATGCGGACGTAGGCAATTTCGGAGAGAGGAACGCGGAAATAGCGAGAGGACAAGAGGGGGAAGGTTCGCTAGAAGTTGACGCGGTAACCGAGGTTGCCAAACACGCCGTTGAGCGACGCGTAGTCAGTGCGCTCGGTTCGGCCCCAAATGATGTGGCGGTAACCGCCTTCCATGAAGACGCTGCCATGGCGGAGACGAATCTCGGCACCGAGGATCCCGCCGA
>CALLYL010000283.1 GCA_937859535.1 uncultured Myxococcales bacterium | reverse complement strand
CCCGGTGGCATCGGAGCCGAGGCCGACTGGCGCGAACCGCCGGTGTAAGTGAGGGATGGTTTCCTCGGGGCAACTATTCAGCCACGCTGATGGGTCGCCTCTGGTTTGTCAGTAGACTCTGATTGGGGGGGTATTTCCGATTCCCATTCATGTTGCGATGTGGGGAGAGAGAAGGAATCCATGCCGAATCTTGATCTCAGCCAGGCAGAGTTTCTGTTTCATAGCGATGCTCTTGCAGACGCGACTCTGTTCGTCTATCAGTTTTCAGGCCGCGAGTCGTTGAGTCAGCCTTTCGAGTTTCAGGTTGATCTCGTTTGTGACGATCCCAATCTCGATCTCGAGGCACCAATTGGTCAGGCCGCTTGCTTGACGCTGCGCGGACGGACCTTTGATGGTGGACGCTACCAGCGCTACGTGCACGGCGTCATTGAACGGTTCGTACAGATCGGTGCAGGTATCCGCCAGAGCCGTTATCAGGCGACGCTGGTACCGACGATCAAACAGCTAGCGTTTACTCGCAACTCGCGGATCTTTCAGAAACTGAGTAGCCCCGATGTTACGAAGCAGGTGCTATCTGAAGACAAAATTCCCAGCGACTGGGTCAGCCAGCTCCTTCACGGTAGCTACGGCCCTCGTGATTACTGCGTCCAGTATCAGGAAAGCGATCTCAACCTGATCCAGCGACTCTGGGAGGAAGACGGTATTTTCTACTTCTTCGAGCACGAGCGCGACAAAGATAAGCTGGTTCTCGGGGACGGCGGGCATGCCTTCTCAACGCTCCCGGTGTATGAGGAGCTGCGTCTCCGCGACAAGCCGCACCTTCACGAAGAGTGTCTGTTCGAGTTCCGCGCTGAAAGTGCAATGCGCCCTGGCGGTACCGTCCTGCGCGACTTCAAGTTCAAGCAGCCCGCGCTGGAAATGGAGGCCACTGCGCAAGCCAGTAAGTTCGCCGATTTCAAAATGTACTACTTCCCTGGAGAGTACGTCGATCCCCAGCTCGGCAAACAAATCGCGCAACTACGACTGGAAGAGTTGCAGTGTCAAAAGAGCTTCTACGTCGGAACCAGCTCCGTCCGCGCAATGCTCCCTGGACACAAGTTCACGCTCTGTGGCCACCGCAGGGATGACTGCAATCAGGAGTATCTGATCATCTCTGTCGAACATCGCGGCACGCAACCGCTCGCACTTGGCGAAGAAGGGAATGGCAAACAGGAAGCCGCGTACCAAAACCGATTGACCTGCATTCCGACCCAGGTTCCGTTCCGTCCCGCACGCGTGACTCCTCGACCCACCATTTCCGGCGTACAGACCGCCGTGGTCGTAGGTCCGCCCGGCGAGGAGATTCACTGCGACGATCATGGCCGCATCAAGGTCAAGTTCCACTGGGACAGAAGTGCTGGTCGTGATGACAATAGCTCGTGCTGGATTCGGGTGAGTCAGCCGTGGGGAGGTGCCGGCCAAGGCGGTATGTTCATTCCGCGAGTGGGGCAAGAGGTCGTCGTTCAGTTCCTCGAAGGCGATCCTGATCGACCGCTCATCGTCGGTCGGGTCTACAACGGTGAAAATCCGGTTCCGCATGGACTCCCTGCTGCAAAAAACATCAGCACGATTCGATCGGCCAGCACGCCGGGCGGCGGTGGGTTCAACGAGATCAAGTTCGACGACAGCAAGGGCAAGGAAGAAGTCTTCGTTCACGCGCAGTTCGACATGAACGAGGTCGTCGAGCACAATCACAGCACCACCGTCCTCGCCAACCAGACCAATACCGTGACGGTCGACCAGACCAACACGGTGAACGGGAACCAAACCGAAACGGTCAAAAAGAACCAGTCCGTGACGGTCACAGAGGGGGATCAGTCGATCACGGTTCAGACCGGAAATCGCACCCTCACCGTCAAACAGAACCTTACGGAGACGGTGCAAAGCGGAGACCACACGGCAACCATTCAGAGTGGGAGCAGCTCACTCACCGTGAAGCAGGACCGCAACGTCACCGTGCAAAGCGGCAGTCACAATGTCACCGTGCAGACCGGCGATAGCAATCATTCGGTAAACACCGGCCATCACAATGTCCTGGTGTGTACTGGCAACAGCACGCATACCGTGAACACCGGCAATCACTCGACCGACGTGCTCACTGGGCATCATGCGGTCACTGTGAATGCGGGAAATAGTGGCATCAGTGTGCTCACCGGAACTCACTCGACTTCCGCATTGCAAACCGTTTCGATCGCATCGGAGGCCGCCGACCTAAACCTATTCGCCGCCGTAAACTGGAGCGGACATGGTGATGTAGCGGCCACACTGACAGCCCCAGAGATTCAGATTTTGGCGACCAAAAAGATCGTCATCGGCGTGGGCCCGAGTTCGATCACGATTGAGCCCAGCGGTATCTCCATCACTGGTCCCCAGGTGACCAGCAGCGCCATCGGTGTTCACACCATCAGTGGTGCACTCATCAAGATCAACTAAGGGCCATGCAACAGCTACTCCTGCGTCTGCGAGACGAACTCAGCCGCTTTGTCGCGCAGCGTGATGCCGCGCTCTTGGCAGTGGATTGCCGGGACGAAGATGTGCCGTTCGTCATGAAGACGATGAGCGACTTGGATCGTGAAGATGAAAGCAATCTGTATCTGCTCTCGCTTCATGACTTCCGCTCAGCAGCAACCTACGTTGATGGTGTAGTCCGCAGTGTAAACGCGGAAATGTCAGACATTGCCGAAGCTCTTGCCACAGAAGGATTGGCCGGACTGGCTCCGCTGCCAACTCGCGTGACTGATCCGGAAATTCCCGCAGCGCGCCGCTTGGTAGAACTGTTCGCGCATGTCCGAAGCTGGCTACCGAGCGGAGCGCCTCATCGGGTGATCTGGTGCCTGCTGCCAGGCCAAATCGCAGATGCTGCGCAGCACGCGAAGCTACTGCAAGACCTCCTGGGCTGCGAAAACCAAGTGGAACCATGGATGCGTGCAACCCGCGTGGTGGCCCGAGTTCCTGGTGGCTCATCGAATCTTGCGTCGTCCTTTCGGTATGTTCGCACATTCCGGACAGACTTCAGTCCTGCCGCGATCGAATCGGCGCTGACCGTGGAAGCGGAGGACGAAAGCCTACCGCTCAGCAAGCGCGCCCAAGCTCTGCTCACACTCGCTCAACTCGATAGCGCCCACGGCCGGGCAGACCATGCACGCCTTCGCTTTGGCCAAGTTCTCAGGCATGCGGAAGACTGCAAGAATTCGACGATGAAGGCTCTCGCACTTTGTGGGCTCGGAGAACTGGCACACCGTCGAAGAGAGCTCTCGATTGCTCGCAAGTGGTATGAAGGCGCGATAGAGCCAGTCTGCGCCACCAAAGCTCCCGTTTTGCTCGCTATCTTGAGTCGCAATCTGGGCGATTTGTCTTTTCTGGAAACGCGATACACAGAGGCAGAGACTCACTATCAAGCATGGCAACAACTCGCGGCGCACCTCCTAGACGCCGAGGGCCGAGTGCAAGCCTTTCAAAAGCTGGCTCTGTGCCAGCTTCGCCAAGCCCGCGTGCAGGAGGCAAGACAAAATCTTGAAGCCGCAGCGACGCTGGGCCGCAGCTTGGAGTTGTGGGGTCTACATCGCTATACGTTGGAGGAACTACTGAGATTGTACGAAGCGCAAGGAGAAGTCCTGCTGCATCGGCAGATTGGCGATGAACTGAGGAAACTGCCCATCGAGGAGTTCGCACATGCCGGCTGATGATCCCTACGCGCCTCCCGAGCCACCGCACAACGCGCTTCACACCTTGAGCGAGACGATTGGCACCGTGCTGAGCTTGCCAAACAAGCCCGTTGAAATGCTCAACGAGGGATTCGCAAAAGCGACCAACTTCATCGCGCAAGCCCTGCCCTCGTTCCCGGCGGCTACGCTCGGGTCGCTGGCTGTGGGAATGCCCCACGCGCACCCTTCACATCCGCCCTTTGTGCCCCTGCCTCCGGTAGGGATGGTGATGTTTGGGACCAGTATGCAGGTGCTCATCTCAGGGCTCCCGGCGGCGCGCTCGGGCGACATCGGGATCAGTCCCACCTGCTGCGGAATCACACCTTTTTTTGAGGTCTTTACGGGCTCCTCCAAGGTGTTTATCGGCGGAGACCGTGCGGCTCGGATGTTTGATATCACGATGCACTGCAAGCCGGTTCCTCCGGCGGGTGCCGCCAAACGAGGACTGCGGGCAGCGCTCAGTACGGCGATGACAGTGGCAGGACAAGTCGCTCAAGCGAGTGCGATTGCCGGAGATGTTGTCGAAGCAGCCGAAGCGGATAGCAGTGCCATGTCGGCGGCGCTCGGAATGCGAGCAGGAATGGCGGCTGCCCAAATGGCAGCGGATGCCATCGCGATCGCCATGGGAGCACTCATGGGCAAAGATCCTGCGGTTCCGCCCGGCAGCATCGGAGCGATCATGCTTGGCGTGCCCAACGTCTTGATCGGTGGATTCCCGATGCCAAGCTGGATGGCCGTCGCCCAAGGACTGATGAAGCTCGTCAAAGGGCTCAAGAAAAAGAAGAAGCCATCCCCGGAGGGCAAAGTCGGTTGCGGCTGCCCAAAGAGCGGAAAGTAATGGCTCATGTGGTGCGATGACGTTTGGGTACGGCGAACCAATCTTGCGGGCCGATTCCCCGTGCAGTGACGGAGTGACCGATGTCTGAGACCGAACAAAGCGAACGGACCGCGAAAGTAAGTGGCAAGGTGTCGGTGGGGCATCCGGTGGATGTCGCAACGGGGACGCTGACGCATGACTTCGCAGATCACGTTCTGCCGGGTCGCATGCCGCTCATCTTCGCCCGTCGCTACAGCAGCAAGATGCCGTTGCATGCAGACAGCGTCTTTGGAGCGGGCTGGTCTTCGCCGTTTCAGATGTACCTCCGTCAGGATCTCGATGGTTACAACTTGCTGGCCGAAGATGGCGAGACGGTGATTCCGTTCGATGATACCGCCGGTGTCGTCGAAGGAGGAGGCACCGTTCGCAACCTGGGAATGTTCCACGAGCTGCGCCGCGACGACCAACAGTTCATCGTGACGCGCTGGAACAACGACACCCAAGAGGTCATTCAGTACCTGTTTCCAAGAACACCGCTGCGTCCCGATATATTAGGCATATATAATGATTCATATTGGCCCCTCGCTAGTCGCCGCAACCTGGCCGGACAGGGAATTGATATCGAGCGCGACCGCAATGGACGAATTCTGGTACTTCGCCAGCGACGAGAAGGACGGGGACTGCGCTTGGTGTACGGCGAGTCCACGCACCTCACAGAGGTCTATCTGCTCGGGGGTGTGAAAGAGCGGCTGCTGCTGCGCTACGCGTATGATCTGGCGGGGCGACTGTGCGAAATGACCGATGCGCTGGGACAGCGCTGCTCCTACGTGTACGACGACCAAGGTCGAATGATTCGCGAGGTCAACCTCGCTGGCATGGTCTACCACTTCCGCCATGACAAACAGGGCCGCTGCATCGAGACGACGGGGCTTGATGGGTACGGGCGCAGCACCCTGCAGATCGAAGAGCGAGCCCGCATCACTCAGGTGTTCGATGCGCTCGATCAAGTCACGCTCTACAAGTGGAATGAGAGCGGCCAAGTGGAGCAGCAGATCTCCCCACTCGGTCAGACCACCACCACAACCTATGACGACGAGGGTCGCATCGTCGCGAAGACCACTCCTGATTCTGCGACGACCCAATTTGAATACGATGAGCGGGGCGACCGAATCAGAGTCATCGCTCCAAACGGAGCCACCACTTCCTATGAATACGATGACAGTCATCAGGTTGTAGCAGTCACCGATCCCACAGGTCTCAAATGGCAGCGCCGATACAACGAGTCGGGACTGGTCGGATCGGTTGAAAATCCGCTCGGACAAACGCTCTGCTATGACTACGATCACCGAGGGGATCTGCTACAAGTCCATGACTCTGCTCAGCGAAAGCGCAGCTATCGGTGGGATCAGCGAGGACTGCTTGTAAGTAGCATCGATCCGCTCGGTCACAGCACCCAGTACGAATACGATGAAGAAGGCAGCCTGGTTGCGGTCATCGATCCACGCGGGCACCGCACTGAACTGCTCCGCGATGCGCTCGGCAGAATTCGCGAGATCCGACTTCCCGATGGTGCACGAAGACGGTTTGCGCGAGATGCGTACGATCAAATCACTCAGTATGTGGATGAATTGGGAGCCGTCACCCAGCGACGGTATGCGGCATGTGGACTCCTGGTCGAAGAGGTCCGCCCCCATGGTGGCCGTATCCAGCTCGAGTGGGGGAATATCCCTGGTCAGCTCCTGGCGGTACGCAACGAACTGGGAGAGCGACACACGTTCGAGTACGACGCCGATGGACGAATGCTGCGGCAGACCAACTTTTCAGGCCACGCCACGCACTACGAATATGAACAGGGAGACAAGGTCAGTCGGATCCGTGACCCGCTCGGACAGATCACTCGCTTCGAGCGCAATCCACTCGGCGCGGTGACTCGGGTGGTTCCGTCACAAGGTCTGCCGAGTTCCTACGAATATGATCCGCGTGGTCTGCTCATCAAGGCAAACAATGGAGTCTGTCCGATCGAGCGCGAATACGACGAGCTAGGCCGACTCCTGCGAGAGCGCCAAGGCGTGCATGTAGTCGAGAGTGAATACGACGCGGCCGGGAATCGCTTTCGCCGTCGCAGCTCGCTCGATCACGACACCCTGTTTGAGTGGGATGCGAACAGCCAGCTTGCGCTCCTGTGGCAAGACGACTTGGCTCCAATCCGGTTCGAATACGATCCGGCCGGAAATGAAGTCAGCCGAGCCATACGCGACGGAGTTCGCATCAGCCACGACTATGACAGACGGAGCCGCCGCAGCGAACAAAAGGTCCATCTCGGAAGCCGACGCATGGGCCAGGTCAGTGTCGGTGAGGATGTCCTGCACTTTCGCAAGTACAACTACGACGCAGCCAGCAACCTGACCGAGATTTTCGACAATCAACACGGCACCACTCGGTATGGCTACGACGCGGCTGGGCGGATTACCTCGGCCCGACTTGGCGACGGATTTTCCGAGAGATTTACCTACGACCCAGCGGACAACATCCGCCAGATCGAGAGCCAACAGACGACTCTGCCGGGGACGCAAGCTCACCGACTCCTGGCGCAGTTTGATTACCGGCCCGGCAACGTGCTGAAATCGAACAGCGGTGTTGAGTACGACTACAACGCGCTCGGTCAACAAGTCGCCCAGCGCGAAAACGGTCAGGAGACGCGGTACTTCTGGAATGAGCAAGGGATGCTCGCCCGCGTTGTGCTACCGAACGGAGAGGAGTGGACCTATCGCTATGATCCACTCGGGCGACGCGTTGAAAAGCGGGGACCGAAGGAACGGATCGAGTTCATCTGGGATGGTGACGTGGTCCTCCACGAAATCCGCACCACCGAAGGAAAGACAGCAGCGCCCATTCACTGGGAGTTCGACCCCTACGGCTTTGCCCCAATCGGTAAGATCGAGGGGGGCCAGCACTACCTGTGCGTCAACAACATCAACGGTGCGCCCCAAGAACTGCGAGCCCAAGACGGTCACACCGCCTGGTCCGCCACCTTCACCACCTTCGGAAAACTTCACACCCAGTCCGCAGCCGAAGTAGACTGCCCCATCCGCTTCCAAGGCCAATGGCTCGACGCAGAAACGGGATTACATTATAATCGGTTTAGATATTATAATCCTGCAAATATCAAATACATTTCAGGAGATCCCATAGGCATATTTGGGGGAACAAATACTTATTCATATCCAACAAATTCACTCCAATGGATAGATCCACTAGGGCTCACTGGGAGTTGTCCAGTCCTAGATATGTCATTGGTTAAGACGAGCACTGGAGAGACCCGAGAAGATCATATTAGAACGCATGAGCACGACAAGCCCAACAAATCAGATCACGGCGTCTTTATGGAGGATGGTGTGGCAGCTACTCACGAAGCATGGCAGAAAGGCCATGAGCAAGGTATTGCCATTCAGAGCAACGGATTCTTCGAGGTTCCAATGGGCAGAGATGTAGGTCTGGCAGGTGGACAGAGCGGCTTGGCTGCAAATCATCCTTTGCTGAATGGCGTACGAATCATCCTTCAGCCAGGAACCAATAAGTTAATCACCGCATACCCTATCTACATTCCAACCTCATAAGGAGCATTTCGTGTTAAAATACTGGTACAAAGGGTGTATGTTTTGTCACCAAGGCCGTCTGTTTATTGAACATGACCGGACAGACGATCAGCTCGTCCTACACTGCGAAGAATGCGAATATGCATGGAAAGACCCTGAAGCAATAGGCAGCATCAATCCAGATAGTACATTGCTAACATTAGTCAGTGACCATGTATTTGAATATCCTTCGGATTCCTTAATCAGGGATCGAGGATGGGCTAAGTATAAATTACACTCCACAGAGGAATAGACATTCAATCTCGTACCTTTTTTTCTAATTCAAATGGCACAATCCCCTGAAACGCTATTCCAACGACTAACGCAGCCCAAGCAAGGTGCTGGGGAGGGCCCCGATGCCCTGCGGCAGTCTATTCTCCAGAATTTGGAGCGGATACTGAATAGTCGGGCGGGGATGTCGATTGCTTGTGAGTCGTATGGGATTCCGGATTTGACTCAGATTGTAAATGGGGTGCCGGAGCGGGCTCGGGAGATTGAGAAGGCACTGGAAAAATGTATTCGCGAATATGAACCTCGACTGACGCATGTAGAAGTGGAGCATGTGCCAAATGCGCATGGGCCAATGACGGCTTGCTTCAAAGTTCGTGCGGGTGTTTCGTCGGGCAAGAGCACCGAGGATTTGTGGTTTGAGACAGTGGTGGTTTCTTCTGGACGGGTGAGGCTAACGTAGGCAACCAATGGCGAGTTCCTCTGCATTTAAGCGATATTACGAAGACGAACTGGCGTTTCTGCGTGAGCTGGGCGGCGAGTTTGCGCACTCTTATCCAGATATCGCTCGCGAGCTGGGGCTGGCCGGTCATGATCCCGATGTCGAGCGACTGTTGCAAGGCGTGGCGTTCCTGACCGGACGGATCCGCCAAGGACTGGAGGCGCAGTTCCCGGATCTTCTGTATCCGCTGCTGTCGCACCTGTGGCCGCAAGCGCTGCGTCCGACACCATGCGCGGTCATGTTAGAGTTTTTGCCGCGTCCGAACATGTTCCGCGAGCCATTTGTTCTCAAGGCCGGTTCGCAGGTTCGCTCCGAGCCGGTCGATGGAACGAGCTGTACGTTTCGAACCGCCTACGACACGACCATTTTGCCACTCAAGCTCGACGAGGTGCAGCTCTCGGCACCGACTCCGATGATGCATCGGCTGACAGTGGGAATTCGGCCGCTTCCGGGTACGCAGCTTGGGCGGATGAAGAGCGAAGCGTTGCGGCTCCACTTCCACGGCGCGTCCGTGAAGGGAATGGGCCGCGAGGCATTTGGTCTGTATGCCTGTCTTGGACACCAACTGCGAGCGCTCCGGCTGCGCGTGTTCCAAGCAGATGGCATGCTACTGGGTGAACGAAGTCTGCCCCTCGATACGATGTCGCCGGTGGGATTCGAGCCCGAGCAGACCCTACTCCCCTATCCGCGCTACAGCGCCATCAGTTATCGACTCCTGACCGAGTATTTTTTGCTACCTGCAAAGCACCTCTTTTATGATGTCCGCAGTCTGCATCTTTTAGACAATTTTCCAACGGCGGATCGCTTTGAACTGCTGTTTGATTTCGAGCCCCTACCCGGTGATCCACTCAGTCCTGCGTTGCTCAAAGAATGCGTGCGGTTGAACTGTATTCCAGCGGTGAATCTGTTCCCACACACAGCGAGCCCGATTGCGATGGACGGAACCAGGACCGAGTATCCGCTGCGTCCGGAGGGTACGGCACCACATCACCTTGAGATTTTCAGCGTCGAGAAAGTCGCCGGTCATGTCGATCGCCAACCGCGTCCAACAGAATACTTTCCATTCTATTCCTTTCATCGTCCCAAGGCTTTGGTGGGTGAGACCCCGATTCTGTATCAAGTGATTCCGCGTGCTCCGGTCGCCGAACAGAGAGGCGGACATGACAACCTCCCTACCTATGCCACGGTGCCGGTCTATCTGTCCTTTGTGACGGCCGCAGGAGGTGCCGCCGATGTCGATGCGGTGGTCTCGGTAGATCTACTCTGCACAAACCGCGATCTGCCACTGCGACTGCGTAGTGGGGATGTCTGCCGACCAACCAGCGATGTGCCCTCGACCCTGGCCTTTCGTGATATCGGAGCGATGGCCGCACCAGCCCCAGCGCCTGTTGGAGGAGACGGCCTGTGGCGGCTGTTTGCCCACCAAATCGTGGCGCTCAATCATTTCAAAGATCGCGATGCGCTGCGGGTTCTGCTGCAACTCTTTGACTTCCGGGCGCGCAGAAATCAGTCGGCTCGTCAAAAGCTAGAGGCTCTGCTCGATGCGGTGATGGCGGTCGCGGCCCGTCCCGAAACGTGCCTGACAGGTCGCCCGAAAGCCGTCACACGTGGCACTCACGTCGAGCTGCAGGTTCACGAAGACCGCTTTTCGTACTTGGGTGAGCTGTTTCTGATTGGAAATGTGCTTGATCGATTCCTGGCCGAGTCTGCCGAGATCAATTCATTCACAGCGCTGTCCATTCGCGGCATGGATCATGATCTGCAACTCCGTTGGCCAACGCGTCTGGGGACACAGGGGCTACTGTGACAGTGACAACAGCGCTCACAGAATCACCAGCGACAGGCTCTTTGTCCTCTCAAGAGAGCATGCGCTATCAGCTCTTTCAGCTTCTCCGGCTCCTAGAGTCCCGCACTCCGAGTGCTCCACCGCTGGGCGGCAGTGGGCCTGCTCGGGATGAACGCATTCGTTTGCGTCCCTCTACCGGACTTGGCTTTCCTTGCACCGAAACGGTCGCAGTGGAGACCAAGCAGAGCCCCGATGGCACCGCCCGCACCATCGTGACCGCGAACATTACTGGGCTGTATGGAGTGGGTTCACCGCTACCTCGTTCGTATGCGCAGCAAGTTCTCCTGCAAGACGATGTAGAGCCGCAGCAGCGCGACTTTCTGGATCTGATTCACCATCGGGTGTTATCGCTGTGGTACCGGGCCTTTCGCCATCAGCGCTACGAATTGTCGTTCGATCAGAGAGGCGACGATCCGCTCTCGCGATCGTTACTCGATTTTATCGGAATCAGCGGAACAGCGACGGCAGATGAGCTGGGCACAGAGCCGCTACGACTGCTCCGTTACTTGGGCCTGTTTGCGGCCCGAACCCGTACTGCGCAAGGACTCAGGACACTCCTTCATGAAGAGTTGCAGTTACCGATTCGCGTGGAGTCCGCACCGCTGCGCTGGATGACTCTCCCGAAGGACCAGTGGCCCAAGCTGTCGAGCAAGCCACAGGAGCGTGCCGCGCTGGGACGAGACTTGGTCATTGGCTCACGACATCTCGACCGCATGACCTCGCTGCGAATCCACATCGGGCCCGTCTCTTATGACACACTGCTGAATCTGTGCCCAAATGGACCGCTGCAGGCGCGGCTTGTGTCCCTGGCACGCTGCTATTTGCGGCAGCCGCTCGATCTGACGCTCGCCGTGCAGATTCCCAAAGCCGAAATGGCCAAACAACGACTCGGTGGAGCACAGCCTGGTGTGCTAGGCCGTCCATCGGTGGTGGGAAGTCCCCAGCAGGATCCAGTGGTGATTGTGATTCCCGCCAACATGTCCGACCCATCCCCTCGCGCAGAAAGGACCGAAGTCCATGCTTCTCGTTGAGTATCGTGCACTCCTAAAGCGGCTGAACCCTCTGTGTACCCGTGCGCTGGAAGCAGCCGCGAGTCTGGCCATCAGTCGCAGCCACTACGAGATCGGCGTCGAGCACTTCCTCCTCAAGCTGCTGGAAGAACCAAACGGCGACGTGGCAACGCTCTATCGGTCACTCGGTGTTTCCAACACGACGCTGCTGCGAGCCCTTCATCGCAGCGCTGATCAGCGCAAGCGCGGCAACAGCGGCAGACCGGTCTTTTCACCTCTACTGGTGGCATTCATTCAGGATGCTTGGCTGTTGGCATCTGTCGAAGGAGGACTCAATAAGATTCGTTCTGGATACCTCTTATTGGTTCTGCTGCTACAACCCGAGCGCTATGAAGCAGCGGAGTACGCGGAACGGTTGTCGCAACTTGACCGCGAGGCAATCCGTCGACGCTTTGATGAGCTAACGAACGGATCGTCGGAAGTACCGCTGACCATCCCCGAAGGAACCACGGCACCAGCCCCGGGACAGCAGGCGCAGGCCGCATCGATCTCGGAGGACAGTGCGCTCGGCAAGTACACCTACGATCTCACGGCTCGCGCCAAAGCGGGACGAATCGATCCAGTGCTCGGACGCGATCGCGAGATTCGCCAGCTCCTAGACATTTTGGGACGACGTCAAAAGAACAACCCAATTATCGTTGGTGAATCTGGCGTTGGAAAGACAGCTCTGGTGGAAGGACTGGCGCTGCGGATCGCCCATAAGGACGTGCCGCCCTCTTTACTCGAGGTCGAAGTGCGGAGCCTAGACATGGGACTTTTGCAAGCTGGTGCCGGTGTCAAGGGAGAGTTCGAAGCCCGCCTCACCGCCGTGATCAGCGAGGTCAAGGCATCGCCACGTCCGATCATCCTGTTCATTGATGAAGCGCACAGCATGATTGGAGCGGGCGGGAATGCCGGTGGTTCCGATGCCGCCAACCTGCTGAAACCAGCACTCGCACGCGGCGAGCTACGTACGATCGCAGCGACAACCTGGTCGGAGTATAAGAAGTACTTTGAAAAGGATGCAGCGCTCAGTCGGCGCTTTCAGCTCGTCAAGGTGGAGGAGCCATCACGGGAAGCCGCGATTGATATGCTGCGCGGACTCTGTGTGCGATTGCAGGCGAGCCACGGCGTTCACATCCGGGATGAAGCAGTGATCGATGCGGTGGATTTGTCGCGGCGCTATATCTCGGGACGACTGCTGCCTGACAAAGCGGTTGATCTGCTCGACACCTGCGCGGCGCGAGTCAAGCTCGGGCTGTCAACGCGTCCTGCGGAACTGGAATACGCGATCCGCAGCGTCGAATCGATCGAACGAGAACGGTCCGCCAAATTAGAGGATCTCCGGCTCTGCGGTCAGTTGTCCAGCGAGCCGCCGTCCCTGACCGAATTGGTGCAAGCGCTGGCCGAAGCAGAAACCAAGCGAAATGCCCTGGAAGCCCGCTGGCGCGATGAAGCGAACGCAGCGGCGCGAGTGGTTGAGCTACGCAAGAGACAGGGCCAGATGCAGCGAGCGCAGGACGGTGCTCAACCCGTAGCGATTCATGCCCAGCCTGCGGTTGCTGCGGAGCACCTTCCCTCACCCTCCCCTTCTCCCGCCGTACAGGACGAAACAGAGTCCGCAGAATCGATCGGCGCAGCCATTGCACAAGCGCTGCATGACCTCCGTGCGTTGCAAAAGGAAATGCCGCTGGTGACCGTTGAGGTCGATCCAGAGACGGTGGCCGCAGTGGTCGCCGACTGGACCGGCATTCCGGTGGGAAAAATGGTCCGGGACGATGTTTCCGCAGTTCACGCGATTGAGGAGAGACTCGGCAAGCGGATTCGGGGACAAGATGCCGCGATTGCCGCGATTGCACGACGACTGCGCAATGCGCGGGCCGGACTGCAAGATCCTCGGCAACCGCTCGGGGTATTCCTGCTCGTTGGACCCAGTGGGACCGGCAAGACAGAGACGGTGCTCTCGGTTGCGGATCTGCTGTTTGGCGGTGAACGCTTCATGGTCACCATCAACATGTCGGAGTTTCAGGAAAAGCACACCGTGTCACGGCTGATTGGCTCTCCTCCGGGTTATGTCGGGTACGGAGAAGGTGGAGTCCTGACCGAAGCGGTGCGACAGCGTCCATACTCCGTGGTGCTGCTCGATGAGGTCGAAAAGGCAGACCCCGAAGTGCTCAATCTGTTCTATCAGGTGTTCGACAAGGGAATGCTCGCGGACGGCGAAGGTCGCGTGGTCGATTTCCGCAATACCGTGATCTTTATGACCTCGAACCTGGCTTCCGATGTGACCATGAGGCTGGCCGCTGAAGGTGAACGGGCCCCAAGCACCGACGAGCTTGGCAAAGCGCTTCGTCCGGCGCTCAATCGTCACTTCAAACCAGCGCTGCTTGCCCGCATGACCGTGGTTCCGTACTTCCCAATTGCCAGCGAGGTGCTGCACCAGATCATTGCGCTCAAGCTCAGCCATGTTGCAGCGCGAATGCAGGACAGTCACGGAACGCATCTGCATTTTGCCAACGCGGTGGTCGATGCAATCGCAGCCCGCTGCCAGGAAGCAGAGACCGGTGCCCGCAACGCCGATCACATCATCCGGGAACACTTGCTACCGCTGCTCGCGTCCTATGTGCTGCAACACCTGGCGGATGGCACCATGCCCGATTCACTGCAAGTGGCGCTTGACGAAGGCGGACACTTCGCAATCAAGACCGAAAGCCACCTCGCCATCGATCTCGCATCCTAAATACCATTGGCTGGGCCAAGCGTAGGTGTACTCGTGACATCTACGCACTTGGTCGCGATCTGCGCACGACAAAAGGAATCAGGACTGCCAACCACCTCGGACTTGAGGGCAACCACTTGGTACCTTCCGGCCTCGATTGTATTTGGGGTCGGTTGTTGACATAATGTGTGTCCGGTCGGTACTCATTTGGGTCTCGCTCGTCAGGGGGAAGCACAGTGGCAGCGATGAGAGAAAGAGCATCCATGCGTGTCCTTGTGGCAGATGACGACACGCTAAACCGGGAGTTCCTCAAGCAGCTACTCGTTTCTCACGGTTACGATGTCTTGGTTGCGGAGGACGGAGCATCGGCCTTGAACATCCTGAAGAAGCCGTCGGCACCACAGATCGCGCTGCTCGATTGGGAGATGCCGGGCCTGAATGGAATCGAGCTCTGCCGTGCGATCCGACGAGACCTTCTGGATCACTACGTTCACGTACTATTGATCAGTGGTGTTCACCCCGATGAGCACCGCATTGCCGCACTGGAGGCTGGTGCGGATGACTTCCTTCCCAAGCCGTATCATCCCGATGTTCTGCTGGCTCGACTCCGCGTGGCTTCGCGACTGGTCGATGGACAGCTTAGCTCCTCGGGACGACTCCTGGCGGCCCTCAAGGAAGCAGAGGCAAGCGGCGGCGGTGATGTCGCGGTGCGCGAGGGCGACACCGTGGGTTACATCACGTTCTGTCAAGGCAAGGTATCGTGGGCCTATGTAAGTCAAGACACCGCCTCGTTCTTTGAACAGCTCGGTGAAGAGCTCAACATGAACAAGGGCTCGGTCGACACCGTGCTTCAATCCTGTCGCGATACCGGAACCGACTTCTACCATGAGCTGATCGAGCGTGGTCATACCTCGGAAAGCGAGCTGCGTGGCGCGATCGAGTCCTGGCTGCGTCGCAAACTGGAGCAGATCTGCCGTCTCTCCAAAGCAGATGTCTTGTTTCTCCCGGCCGATAGGAATGAGGAACCCGTCTACACCTATTCCCTTGCGTCCGTACTCCCTCGGCAGCTACTTGCCGACCTAAAGCAGCACCCCACCGGAAGCACCGGTATCCGGCCGGATCTCCAGCGAGCGGACTCACCGGCTACTGAGTGGGAACGAGTCTTTGTGCCGGCAACGGAGACCGAACAACAGCGCTTTGCCAAAATCCTGATCGCGATGCAGCAGATCCCCGGTTGCCTCGGCGCAGCCCTCCTCGACATGAGCCAAAATCGAAGCTTTGGCATTTACGGACTGCTTCCGCAAGTCAGTGTGCTCCTCAAGGAACTGTGGCTGCTGCGGTCTCTCCATCGCCCTGGTTTGCCACTGGATCTGTCCGTGAATCAGGGTGGACTGTATCACCTGCTCGTCGCTCCACCCTTTGAGACGTCGGTCGTGTTGGTCTTGGTGCTCGACGGCAGCAAAGGACTATTTGGCCCAACTCGGCTGCGCTTGACCCAGCTCGCCGGCGATCTACAACTGCTCGGGGACTCCTACGATTCGCTCAAGCCAATAAGGTCTTTGTAATCGCTGACTCGGGGTCATTCCCATCCCTCGATTCGCTACGGTGTACGCTCATCGACACAGCAGCGACGAGCCCCAACCGCTACCTCATCTGTAGTTGGCTTGGGTCACGCAGCCACTCCCTTCTTTCTCTGTAGTTCCGAGACCTTCCAACTTTGTCGATATCACGTTGTCGTCGCGGGATATCCTAAGGAGTACATTCTACTGCAACGGTAGAACAAGGCCGCGCAATGAGAGAGTCCCTCGATATCGACCCGCTTCTCCGAGAGTATCTCGAACAGAGACGAGGTCTGACCAGTGACGAGGTTGATCGTCTGCTGGTCGAATGGAACCGCCACGGATCTCTCACCGATTTTCTGGCAGGCAAGGCACTGATCGATCGCACGACCGCAAAGATGCTGATTACGGCGCAGAAGGGATACCTGACGTCGTCTCCAGAGGAGATTCGCACGGTCCTTGGCATTCGGGTCATGCCTCGTCGAGGTGAAAGCAAAGAGGCACAGTCCGCGCAAGCCGCCGAAGCCGTCGTACCATCACCGTTGAGCGCCGAATCGCCGCCAGAGGTCACACCGCCCACGCTGCCACCACCCGCGATTGCTGAGGTGCTGCCGACTAAGGAAACGGAACCGAAGGAACCACCTCTGCCCATTGTCCGAGAAATCGCGACCCCACCACCTGCCGAGCAGCCAAAGCCAAAGCGGGGAGCTGGGCGTAGGGGGTTTCTTGGGGCCTCCGAGGAAGAGCTGCGACACATCCTTGGTGCCAGAGCCGTCAGCCCAGCCGCCACTGTGAAAGCAGCAACCAGCGGTGCGAATTCGAAATCCCCTGCCGTCGAGACAACCACTCAGGCAGTGAACGCTTCGTCTGCGCCGGTTGCGTCTTCGGCTGTTGATGTGGTTGCGGCTGTTCCGGTTGCGGCTGTTCCGGTTGCGGCAGTGGCCGCACCGGCCGTTGCTGAGGCGACACAAGCCGTGCCCAGAGCGGCTCCGTCCGTTGCGGCTCCGTCCGTTGCGGTTCCGTCCGTTGCGGTTCCGGCTCCTGCTGTGGCAGCTCCCTTCTCGGTTTCCGACCCGCAGATTCACGCCTCGATGAATTCTGGTCCGGATCTCATTCCGCTCAAGCCATCCCCTAGCGGTGGTGCTCCCAAAGTGGGCACGTACCTCGACCGCTATTACCTGGAGGAATCACTGGGTGAAGGCGCGACAGCAACCATCTTCCGCTCCTTTCACAAGCTGCTCCGCATTCCGGTTGCGATCAAAGCCTACAATCGCGAGTCGATGAAGAACGATCCTCTTGGCACCCAGCGTTTCCTGAGCGAGGCCCAGATCCTCATTCGGTTGGAGCATCCCAACATCGTACGCGTACTCGACATCGCGGTGCGCGACAGTGCCCCCTATATCGTCTTCGAATATGTGGGGGAGTTGAGCTTGCAGGGAATGATCCAAAACATGGGCCATCTGCCACCGCTACGGGTCGCACAGATCGGAGCCCAAGTAGCCGCCGCCCTCGATGTCGCCAGCAGCCACGGACTCCTTCACAGAGACGTCAAGCCAGACAACATCCTGATTCGCAAGGATGGACTGGCGAAGCTGGCCGACTTCGGGATTGCTACACATCGAGCCAATGATGGTCGCACAGCAGATGAGCTTGCTCGCGCAGGGCTTATCAGTGGCACCCCGCAGTACATCTCGCCCGAACAAATTACCACACCGGCTCAGATCGACTTTCGGGCGGACATGTACAGCCTTGGGGCAACGCTGTATCACGCCGCCTGCGGGCATCCTCCGTTCGAGCGTGATTCCCTGGACGAGCTGCTGCATGCGCAGTTGGAAGACAAGCCCATGCCTCTGATCTCACTCGACCCGAACTTCGATAGCGAGCTGTCTGAGATCATCGACCGTATGCTCCACAAGGAGCCGGCCGATCGATTTCCTTCGCTGCATGAGATTCGCAGACGATTGGACGGTGCCGCCAGCCGAATTCAGAGTGAAGTCTCCGCGAGACGCCGCAACGCGATCTCATCCGGTGCCATACCTCTCGTGATTGCCTCGTCATCATCTGAGGCGGCGCGCTCACCCGTCTCTGCAGACGAAGCAAGCAAGGTGGCGGGCATCCAGCCCCGTCCGTCCAGCTCTACCAACAAGCCCCCCTCCGGGCAGCCCAAGCTTACTGCAACGGACAGTCAACTGGTGTTGAGAGAGCCATCGAACATCCTGCGCACCGTGGTGGTGGTGCTCGCAGCGATATTGGCCTGTTTGGTGATCTACGTGATGATCCGAACTTCGCACTAACAGCACGATTACACGCTACAGCCCGGCCCGCACAGCATGGCGACCCCTTAAAGGCGTCGACAAATCGGAGAGAGCATGGAACTCCCTAAACAGCGATTGGCCGTCTCTATGGACCAGGGTAAGCCCGGAACCTCGCCAGAGACTGTCTATCCGTGCCTGTTCCGCTGCATCTTCGAACAGGCTGGTGTGGGTGTCGCAGAAGTAGAACTGGCAACTCTGAAAATCGAGCGTGCCAATGCCGAGTTCACCCGGCTGTTGGGACGAGTTGGCGAGAACCTCTCGGGAGTTCCGTTCACCGCGCTGGGAGCGGTACTGGAACAGGAGTCGGCCGCGCTGGGCACCGAAGCCATGCTCTTTGGAAGACTCCTTGATGGAACGGATAAAAGTATCATTTGGTATGCCTCTTACCAGCTCTCCGGTGACCAGCAGCGAAGCGTCAAGGTCACAGCGAGTCTGATGTCGGACCCTTCGCAACACCCGCGCTCATGCATTGTCGTGGTCGACGACATCAGCGAGCGGAGACTCGCGGAACGAAAGCTCCAGGAATTGTCTCAGCAGCTCGAACAACGAGTCAGCGAGCGAACCGCAGCACTGGCGGCACTCAATGAATCGATGCAGTTTCAAATCGCCGAGCGGAAGCGGACCGAAGAGGCGCTGCGGCAGAGCGTCGCCCTCTATCGCACCATCGCCGTATCGATTCCTGATGCGGCGGTGCTGGTTGTCAACTTGGACATGCGATACCGTGTCGCAGAAGGACTCCTACTCCATCAGCTCGGCACATCGCGAGGAAAGCTGGAAGGCACCTACGTTGGACGACCTGAGCACGGACAGACCGGACAGATCCTCCTTGAGATCTTTCAGAAGGCACTGTCCGGAAAAACTGCAAGCTGTGAACGACGGTGCGAGCATCGCCTGCTTTACCTGCTCTACACTCCGCTGCGCAATAACGAGTGCGAGATCATCGGAGCGGTCGTACTTGCCCTAGACATTAGTGCTCAAAAGCGCGCAGAAGAAGATCGTCTGAGACTCGAGCGACAGTACCTACAGATCGTCGAGGCCGCGAATGAAGGAATCTGGATGGTCGATCGGGACTTTCAGACTACGTTCGTAAATGATCAAATGGCAGCCCTCTTAGGTTGCGAACGTGAAGCGCTATTCAGTGCCGAGCTCTCACATTTCGTCTTCCCAGAAGACATGGCGGAGTTTCAGAACCGGATGCAAACCCGCCGCCTTGGACATGATGAACGCTACGAGGCCCGCTTTCGAAGAAAGGACGGCTCTGCCTGCTGGCTGCAAGCGACCGCCAAATCGCTCCGGAACGATCGCGGCGAGTTCATCGGAGCGTTCGGGATGTTGACCGACGTCAGTCAGCGTCGTGAGGCGGAAGAGCTGCTGCGCGCTTCCGAAAAGAGATTCCGTGCCATCATCGAGGCATCCACCGAAGGCATCCTGGTCTTCTCCAACGATTCTCGCACGATCCGCTACGCCAATCCCAAGGCCTGCGAGATGCTGCGATTCTCTCTGGATGAGCTGGTCGGGCACACGCTGGCAGATCTGTCCTCTCCGGTGTCTCGTCCACGCTTTGGGCCGACCATCCCATACAGCATCGCCGACACCGGTGAGTTCCTGCGCAAAGATGGTTCCTCTTTGCATGTTGGAATCAAGAATGTGGTGCTCGATCTGCAAGGTGAACAGTGCATGGTTCTGTTCCTGACCGATCTCACAGTGCGATCACTGCTGGAGCAGGAACGACTCAAGGCTCAAAAACTGGATGCGATCGGAACGCTCGCCGGAGGAATTGCCCACGACTTTAACAACTTGCTGCAAGCCATCTACGCCAACATCTCGATGGCGCGCTGGTCCTATGACGACAAAGAGGACTCTCTGCGCAGACTAGAATCCGTGGAACACTCGCTGCATCTGGCGATCAAACTGACGCGACAGCTCCTCGGATTTTCCAAGGGAGGCACGCTGCAGAAACGTCGCATCGTGCTGGGTCCGCTCATTGAAGAGGCGACCAGCTTCATCCTTAGCGGTGCCAAGGCGAGCTGCAAAATCGACATCGATCCAGCTCTGTGGGCCACCGAAGTAGATGAAGGGCAAATCCATCAAGTCATCCACAACGTAGTTCTAAACGCCGATCAGGCGATGCCGTTCGGAGGCAACATTCACGTCGTAGTGCGCAATGTGAGGGCACTGGCTGAAGGACTGCCTCCGATCCTGTCGCCAGGCAGCTGGGTCTCGGT
>CALLYL010000282.1 GCA_937859535.1 uncultured Myxococcales bacterium | reverse complement strand
CGTGGTCATCGAAAAGGACGGCAAAGACACGATCGAGATCCGAAGGCGGCTGACCCTGACGCTGTCTTGTGATCACCGCATCGTCGATGGAGCACTCGGTGCCCAGCTACTCGCCAAAGTGGTCGAGGGCCTGCGCGAGCCGATGCTGCTGGTGCTGTGATGAACAAACCAGTCAGTCCGAGCACGCCGAGCACAGGTCCAGATGTGGTGGTGGTCGGAGGCGGACCCGGTGGGTACGTCGCCGCGATTCGTGCCGCCCAGCTGGGCAAGAAAGTGGTCGTGGTCGAGCGCGCTCACCTCGGGGGTATCTGCGCCAACTGGGGCTGCATCCCGACCAAGGCACTGCTTCACTCGGCGGAGCTGTTTGCCAGCGTGAAAAAGGGCGCCCACCTCGGCATCGTCGCCGATGGGCTCCGCTTCGATTACGGCGCCGCCATCGCAAACAGCCGCAAGATCGCCGAAGGCCAGAAGCGTGGCGTCGGTCTGCTGTTCAAAAAGAACCAGATCGAGCACCTCGATAAGACCGCGACGCTGCGCCGGGAAGGCGGCAAGCTGCGCCTGTTTGTCGATGGCAAAGAGCTTTCCGCGCCGCACATCATCGTCGCGACCGGGGCCAAGCCGAAGACCATTCCGGGCCTGGTTCCCGACGGCAAAGACATCCTGACCTACTTCGAGGCAATGAACCTGCCGAGCCAGCCGAAGTCGCTGCTGGTCGTTGGTGCCGGGGCAATTGGGATCGAGTTCGCGTACTTCTATAACGCCATTGGTACGCAGGTGACGGTCCTCGAAGCGCTGCCGCAGATCCTGCCCGTGGAAGACAGTGAGATCGCCGAGCAGCTCCGTCGTGAGCTGACCAAGCAAGGCATCCGCATCCACCTCGGTGCGCGCTTTGCGGGCTGCGAAAAGAGCGGCGACTCGCAAAAGGTTCGCTTTACCGACTCGACCGGCCAGAGCCAAGAGCTGGTGGTCGACAAGGTGCTCTCGGCGGTCGGCGTCACCGGCAACCTCGACACCGTGGGCGCACAGGCGGCGGGCGTCAAGATCGACCGAGGCTTTCTGGCCGTCGATGAGTGGTATCGGCTGCTCGATCAAAACGGCAAGCCCGAGCCCGGCTTTTACGCCATCGGCGACTGCATTGGCGGACCACTGCTCGCCCACAAGGCCTCTGCCGAGGGCATCGCCTGCGTCGAAAAGCTCGCGGGGGTCGAGGAGCGCGAGATTCGCCGCGTCGACCTTAGCAGCATGCCCGGCGCGACGTTCTGCAGACCCGAGGTTGGCTCGATGGGCCTGACCGAACAGAAAGCCCGCGAGCAAGGTCGCAAGATCAAGATCGGCAAGTTCCCGTTCAAGGCGTCCGGCAAAGCCCAAGCGACCGGCGAAACCGAGGGAATGGTCAAGGTTGTCCTCGATGAGCAGACCGGCGAAATCCTCGGCGCGCACATCCTGGGCGGAACCGCCAGCGACATGATCTCGGCGCTGTGCGTAGCCCGCAGCGGCGAGCTGACCGCGACCGAGGTGCTCCATACCGTGCTGCCGCATCCAACCTATGGCGAGATCATGAAGGGGGCCTTTGAGGCCGCTTTCGGCGAGGCCATCGACCTGTAATGGACAGCACACAGCACACCGCTCGGCATCTTCCCGTCCTCGGCAACAGCGAACCGACTGCCGAGCCCCGCCCCCGTCATCCCGCGTGGATCAAGGCGCGCCTGCCCTCGGGCAAGACCTTCTTTGAGGTCCGCGACCTCGTCCACGGCCAAAAGCTCCACACCGTCTGCGAATCGGCGAGCTGTCCCAACATCGGCGAGTGCTGGAGCCGTCGCGCCATCACCATCATGATCCTCGGCAACATCTGCACGCGCTCGTGTCAGTTCTGCGATGTGCCGACCGGAAGACCGCTGCCGCCCGATCCCGATGAACCGCGACGGGTGGCGCTGGCGCTCAAGGAGCTCGGGCTACGGCATACCGTGATCACCTGCGTCGATCGCGATGATCTCAAAGACGGGGGCGCCTCGCACTGGGCCGAAACGATTCGCCAGGTTCGCGAGCACTGCGACGGCATGACCCTGGAAGTGCTGACCGGCGACTTCAAGGGCAACACCGATGATGTCGATACCGTGCTCGCGGCGGGACCGGATGTCTTTGCCCACAACCTCGAAACCGTGCCGAGGCTGTCGCGACAGGTGCGGGTGCAGGCAAGCTACCCGCGCAGCTACAAGATCCTCGCCCATGCCAAGAGCCGTGGTGCCGTGACGAAGACCGGGCTCATGCTCGGGCTCGGTGAAGAGCCAGACGAAATACGTGAGGTGCTCCGTGAGCTCGGTAGCCTCGGCGTCGATATCGTGACGATGGGCCAGTACCTCCGCCCGTCGAAGTCGCACCTACCGCTAAAGCGCTACGTCACCCCCGACGAGTTTGCGCAGCTTCAAAAGGAAGCGCTCGCACTCGGCATCTCGCACGTCGAGTCCGGCCCGCTCGTCCGCTCCTCGTATCACGCTGACGGCCAAGCCGAGCTGGTGCGCAGCCTTCGCAAGACCGCGCTGTAGCCTCCCCGGCACCGTCGTCAGTCGTTACCGCAGCGCCTCCACCGGACGCAGCCGCGCCGCTTGCCAGGCCGGATACAACGTCGCGAGCAACGTCAGCACCAGCGAGGCCAGCAGCACCGAGGCCAGCTCCCCCACGCTGACCTTCACTGGCAGCTTGGTGATGTAATACACGTCGGTATCGAGCGGTAGGCCGAAGCGATCGAACACCCAGCAGGTCATCACCCCGGTCAACACCCCCGCCGTCGTCCCGACCGAGCCCATATACGCCCCGAGCAGCACGAAAATCCGCAGCACCGCCCGGTCCGAGGCCCCCATCGACTTTAGGATCGCGACCTCTTTGCCCTTTTCCATCACCAGCATGATGCCGTTTGACACAATCGAGAACGCGGCGACGAGGATGATGAAGCACAGCGCGATAAACATCGCGATCTTCTCCAGCTTCAGCGCCGCAAACAGACTGCGGTTGAGCTCTTTCCAGTCCTGGACCAGAAATTCCCCACCGAGCGCCGCTCGCAGCTTCGCCGTCACCTCATCGGTTGCTTCCGGGTTTTGCAGCTTCAGCTCTAGCCCCGACACTTCATCCGCGAGCCCGAGGAACTTCTGCGCCGCCGGCAGGTTCATGTAGGCGTACTTGCTGTCGTATTCGTACATGCCCGAAAAGAACACCGCCGCGATGCGATGCGGCTTGCTCTTGGGAATCGGTCCGGTCGGGCCGACATCACCCATCGGTGACACCAAGCTGACATCCTCGCCTACGAATACGCGTAGGTTGCGAGCCAGCTCTCGCCCAATCGCCAGACCCGGCAGCACCTTGCGCGGCGGCTGAATCTTGGGGCCACTCGGCTTTGGGGCCACTGGATCAAACGCCGCACTCCCCGGCGGTAACGCCCCTGCCCCACCGTCTGGTGCCGCTCCGCCATCGACCGCTCCGCCATCGACCGCCCCACCATCGACCACTCCGCCATCGACCGCTCCGAGCGCCAGGCTCTTCGACGAGGTACTCAAGGTGCGCGTGCTCGCGGGCTTGACCATCTGGTCGGGGTGCAGCAGGTGATCGAGCGAGCCCGCTTCGGTGTTTTTGACCAGCTCGGTGACTTTACCGACCGTATCGGGATCGATGCCCTTGATGATCACCCCGGCCAGGTTCGACTGGCTCGCGATCATCACCTCGCTCGACAGGTACGGCGACGCCGCGAGCACTCCGGGCACCGACTCGATCTTGCGCAGCGCCTCTCGATAATCCGTAAAGGTACGGTCCGGCGTCGTAATCACCATGTGCGCATGGGTGCCAAGAATCTTGGTCTTTAAGTCCTGCTCAAAGCCCGACATCACCGACAGCACCGTCACCAGCGCGCCGGTTCCCAAAAACAGCCCAAACGTCGAGATGGTCGTAAAAATCGTCAGCCGCCGGATCAGCTCGATGAAAAAGCCGACCAGCACCGTCACCAGCACCGTGATGTACTTGGCCCCCCGCAGCGGACCGCGCAGGTTCCACAGCGTCTCCGACAGGTGGTCACGCATCAGGTATTCGACGAGCTGATCGCCCGCGAACACCGATGCCGTCACCACAATCAGTCCGAGTGTTGCCCAGCGTAGATGGTCCAGTGCCCCCGGTGGTCGGTCGGCCCGCAGATAGCGCGCCGCCACCAGCAGCTCGAACGACAGCTTCACTTGGCCTCGCCCTCCGCCGGGTTTGCCACTTCGGGACGAAGCTGTGGGAACGGAATCACGTCACGAATCGAGGCACTGTTGGTGAGCACCATGACCAGCCGGTCGATGCCAATGCCCTCTCCTGCGGTCGGCGGCATGCCGTACTCGAGTGCGCGACAGAAGTCCTCGTCGTAGTCCATCGCTTCCTGATCACCACCGGCCTTGGCGCTCACCTGCTCCGCAAAGCGGCTGCGCTGGTCGTCGGGATCGTTTAGCTCCGAAAACGCATTGGCCAGCTCTTTGCCGATCACAAACAGCTCGAAGCGGTCGACAAAGCGCGGGTCGGCATCGCTCTTGCGTGACAGCGGCGACACTTCGGTGGGGAACTGGCACACAAAGGTCGGCTGCACCAGCGTCTTTTCGACATACTCCTCGAACAGTGCCACCAGCGCATGGCCGTAGCCGGTCGGTGCTTTGACTCCGAGCACCGTCTTGGCATAACCCGGTAGCGCCGCATACTCGGCATCGCTACACGGACCGTCTGCAATCGGCGCATCGGGCCGCGCTTCCTTGACCAGTTGGCGCATCGTGGCGCGACGGAAGGGCCGACACAGACGCACATCCTTGTGCTCTTGATAGTCGATGGTCGTCGTGCCGTTTACCACCTGGCAGACCCGCTCGAGCAGCTCCTCGGTCAGATCCATCAGGTTTTCATACGTGGCGTACGACTCGTAAAACTCGATCGAGGTGAACTCCGGGTTGTGAAACCGCGACAGCCCTTCGTTGCGGAAAATCCGCCCAATCTCGTAGACGCGATCGAGCCCACCAACGACCAGCCGCTTGAGATCCAGCTCGGTGGCAATCCGCAGATACAGATCCTGGTCAAGCGCGTTGTGGTGGGTCCGAAACGGCTTGGCCGCCGCGCCGCCATTGGTCGAAAGCAGCATCCGGGTGTCGCACTCGACGTAGCTTCGCTCATCGAAGAAGCGGCGGATCTCGCGAACAATCGTCGCCCGCTTGCGAAACACCTCGGCCACTTCGGGATGCACAATCATGTCGGCATACCGCTGCCGGTAGCGCCAGTCCTCGTCCGAGACCTTCGGCCCATCTTGCAGCGCCTTGCCCGGCAGGGGCCGAATCGCCTTGCTGAGCAGTCGCAGGTGCCCGACCCGCAGCGCCCGCTTGTCCTTGCGCGTGCGAAACAGCGGTCCCTCGGCCAGCACAAAGTCACCCAGGCCAAGCTGGTTCGACAGCGCAAACGCCTCAGCGACATCGGCCTTTAGGTAGAGCTGGAGCATCGCGCCCCGGTCGCCCCGGATGAACAGGAACTTGGCCTTGCCCATCTCGTTGACTTGCAGCAGCCGCCCGGCGACGGCATAGCGCGGCGCATCGGCGGGTAGATCACTTTCCAGCGGCAAGCTCGCGACGTCTTCGGCACGGGAGGCCGGTAGCTCGAAGATTTGGTGGCTGGGACGAACATCGTTGGCGAACGGATTGTGTCCCTTTGCTCGCAGTTCATGGACGATGCGGCGGCGATCCCGCATCTGTCCTTCGAGGTCGCTGTTGTCGGTGGCGGATGGGGCCTTATCGGTGGGCGCGGTAGGCACGGTACTCATGGGGGCCTACTCTACCTCATCCGTACGCAGGCGCGAATACAGCAGCACATCGACCCGCTGACCATCTTTGAAGACCTGCTTGCGCAGCCGCCCCTCGAACGAGTAGCCGGTCTTTTCCAGCACCCGCACCGACGAGACGTTCCAGCCAAAGACCCCCGCCTCGATCCGAAACAGCCCTAGCTCATCGAAGGCATAGCGCGTCACCGCCCGCACCGCCTCGGTCATCAGCCCTCGGCCCCAGTACGGCTCGGCCAGCCAGTAGCCCAGCTCGGCGGTGTCCCGATAGACCGGATCTTTGTCGAGCCGATGGACCCCGATGCCTCCGGCAACCAGCTCATCGATCACAATCGCAAACACACCCTGCGGCTCCGTCATGCTCGCGGCATGTGCCACCCAGCGCTCGGCGTCTCCCTTGGTGTAGGGATGCGGAAAGCCATCGCGCAGGTTCTGCCAGATCCGCCGGTTGTTCGCATGCCGAGCCAGCGACTCCACATCGCTAGGCAAAAAGGGCCGAAGCGTCAGCTTGGGAAGATGCAAAATCATGGTCCCGCCAGTCTACCAGCGCCCCCAAATCCCCCGACCAGCCAATCTGCGTAGCTCCTGTGAGGTCTAGAGCTGCCCGCGACTCAATCCA